>NZ_JBWZCH010000011.1:0-129004 GCF_059383435.1 Pseudarthrobacter sp. HLT1-7
ACAACGCCGCCGTCATCTGCCTGGCACGCCGCCGCTGCGACGTCATCCACGCCATGCTACGCAACGACACACTCTACGAGGAAAAAGCTCCCCAAACCGCTTGACAAAAAACATAGGGACACCCCCCCGCGGGACATGCCCATTCTTGGAGCCCTGCGCCGCCGGACATGCTCATTCACAAGCGCCAGCAGTGAGCAGAATGGCATTCTGCTCACTGTTCATGGCTAAGGCTGGACATGTCCGGCCGCAGCGGCGGTGGTGGTTCGGGCCGGACCTAGTTCTGGTACGCCGGGTAGTCGGTGTAGCCTTTGGCGCCCTCACCGTAGAACGTGGACGGGTCCGGCTCGTTAACCGGGAGTCGCTCGCGCCAGCGCCGCACCAGGTCCGGGTTGGCAATGGCCGGACGTCCCACAACGACGGCGTCTGCGTGGCCGTCCGCGACCAGCGCCACGGCCTCCTCGCGCGTCGTGATGACGCCGAAGCCGGTGTTCAGCAGGAACGTGCCGCCAAAGCGGGTGCGCAGATCCTGCACTAGATCGCTGGTGGGTTCCTTGTGCAGGACGCTGAGGTAGGCGAGCTTCAGGGGCGCCAACGCGTCCACCAGGTGTGCGTAGGTCTCGTGGATGTCTGCAGCGTCCAGCTCGATGGCGCCCTGGACGTTGTGCTCCGGGGAGATGCGGATGCCGACGCGGTCGGCGCCAATAGCGTCCACCACGGCCCGGGTCACTTCAATGACGAAGCGCGCACGGTTCTCCGGTGAGCCGCCGTAGATGTCGTCGCGGTGGTTGGCTGACGGGGAAAGGAATTCGTGCAGCAGGTAGCCGTTGGCGGAGTGCAGCTCGACGCCGTCGAACCCGGCACCGATCGCGTTGCGGGACGCGGTGACAAACTCCTGGACGATGCCCGGCAGCTCCTCGGCGGTCAGGGCGTGCGGAACCGGGAACGGCTTCTGGCCCGCGTAGGTGCGGGTCTGGCCATCGATCGCGATGGCGCTCGGTGCGACAACCTCAAAGCCACCGTTGGTGTCCTCATGGGTGACCCGGCCGGCGTGCATGACCTGCGCGAAAATCCGGCCGCCCTCCGCGTGCACGGCCGCGGTTACGTTGGCCCAGCCCTTGAGCTGTTCCTCGGTTACCAGGCCGGGCTGGCCCGGGAATCCCCGGCCGGCGTGGCTGGGGTACGTGCCTTCGCTGACGATCAGTCCCAGCGAGGCGCGCTGGCGGTAGTGCTCCACCACCAGCGGGCCGGGGATCCCTTCCCTGCCGGAGCGGACGCGGGTCAGCGGCGCCATCACGAGTCGATTGGGCAATTCCAGCTCGCCGAGTGTCATCGGGGAAAACAGCATGCGCAGTTCCTTTCACCATGGATTGAGTTCACCGTCGGCAACTGCACGGCGCCTGCAGCTATTCCACATGAGACCCGGATCACTAAGGATGGACGATGATCTTCACCGCAGTGTCGTTGTGGTTGATCAGGGTGTCGAAGCCCTTGTCCACGAGGTCAGCCAGGGCGATTCTTCCTGTGATGAACGGCTTCAGATCGACCTTGCCTTCCTGGACGAGCTTGATGGCGGCCGCATGATCGCCGCAGTAGGCGATGGTGCCGCGCAGATCGATTTCCTTCAGAACGACTTTTTGCATGTCAACGGTGGCCGGGTGCCCCCAGATCGACACGTTGACCACGACGCCGGCAGGTTTCACGACGTCGAGCATGGTGTCCAGCACAGCGTTGACCCCGGCGCATTCAAACGCGGCACTGGCCCCCGCGCCTGCGGTCAACTCCAGTACCCGCGCCTTGACGTCGTCCGAGCTCGGATCGAGAACATGATCCGCCACCCCTGACGAAAGCGCCTTGTCCTTGCGGGCCGCCGACAGCTCGGTGACGATCGTGGTGATGCCGAGACCCTTGAGGACCGCGGCGGTCAGCAGGCCAATGGGGCCCGCACCGCCCACGACGGCGACGTCCCCGGCTTTGAGCCCGCTCCTCCCGACGGCGTGATACGCCACCGCGAGGGGCTCGATAAGAGCGGCTTCGTCTAGCGGGATGTCGCCGACAGGGTGGACCCAGCGGGCGTCAACCACAATCTTCTCGCTCAGGCCTCCGCCGCCACCCGCCAGGCCGATGAAACCCATCTTGGTGCACAGGTTGTAGTGCCCGCTGAGGCAGGGACCGCATTCATTGCAGACGAAGTACGGCTCGACCACCACGCTGTCTCCGATGGCAAGGCCGCTGACCCCCTCGCCAAGTTCCTCGACAGTGCCGGAGAACTCATGTCCCATAGTGACCGGGGCGGCTTCGTGTGAAAGTCCGTGGGGATGTCCGGGCGGCGGGGAAAAGATGGGCCCTTCCAGGAACTCGTGCAGGTCCGTGCCGCAGATGCCGCACCAGGCGACGGCGATCTTTACCGCGCCCGGGCGCAGTTCCGGCTCCGGGATGTCTTCGATTCGGAGGTCTTTGCGGGCGTGGAATCGTGCTGCTTTCATGTTCTGTTCCGCCTTTTTATGGATGTCTGATTCGTATGGGCTCAGCTATACAGGATGCCGCCGTCTACGAGCAGCGTTTGGCCGGTGACATAGTCCGAATCCGGCCCGGCAAAGAAAGAGACTACCTTCGCAACGTCGTCGGGCGTCTCGATGCGGCCCAGGGCGATAGCTTTGACGTTCTCACTCAGGTTCTGGCCGGCCGGCTTACCGTTGATCTTACTCAGTTCCCGGTCGATCAACTCCCACATTCCCGTGCCCACGATGCCCGGCGCATACGCATTCACGGTGATGCCCTTCGGCGCCAACTCCTGCGCCGCGGCCTGGGTGATGCCCCGGACCGCGAACTTGGATGCCGAGTACGCTCCGAGAATCGGAAAGCCCTTCACTGCGGCGATCGAAGCGGCTGAAATGATCCTGCCGGCGTGCTGAAGTTCATCGAACTTTGCAGCGGCCGCCTGGATACCCCAGACCACGGAGTCTAGGTTAATCCGGAAGACTTGCTCAAGATCCGTCTCCGTAATCTCCAGCACCGGACGGACTTGGGCGATGCCCGCGTTGTTGACGATTACGTCAAAACCGCCGAGCTGTTGTGTAGCCGTCTCGACTGCGCCCACAACATCTGCCCGCCGCCCGACGTCGGCGGCGATGAAGACTGCCCGGCCACCGCCGGCCTCAATTTCGGAAACAACGGCCTCGCCTTTCTCCTGCTGAGAATCAAGATCCGCCACAGCAACGTGGAATCCGTCCCGGGCCAATCGCAGCGCTATACCCCGGCCGATCCCTTGGCTGGCGCCGGTGACGAGGGCTACCTTGTTTTGAACAGACATGTTGTTGACATCCTTTAGGAAGGGCCACGGCTGGGCCATGTCGGTACAGCCGTAGCCTGATCTGGGTGGTTATCAGCGTGTGTGGTGCGTCGGCTGAAGCTCGAAGACCGGCGTCGGCAGCCCCTCCATCCGTGCCTTGAGCTGGAGCGCCAGGTAGTTGGAGTAGTGCCGGCTCTGGTGCAGATTGCCGCCGTGGATCCAGAGATTCTCCACGTTGGTGGGCTTCCACATGTTGCGCAGTTCCCCCTCCCACGGCCCCGGGTCCTTGGGGGTATCCGATCCGTAACCCCAGCATTTTCCCACGGCGTTGGCCACCTCGGGCGAGACCAGGTCCGCCAGCCAGCCGTTCATGGATCCGTAACCTGTCGCGTAGATGATGACGTCGGCGTCCAGTTCAGTCCCGTCTGCCAGCACCACGGCGTTGCCGGTAATTTTGCCGACCTCGCCATTGGCGAGCTTGACCCGGCCGTCGATGATCAACTGCGAGGCGCCGACGTCGATGTAGTAGCCGGAGCCGCGCCTCAGGTACTTCAGGAACAGGCCGGAGCCGTCCACGCCGAAGTCCAGGTCGAATCCGGCGGCCTCCAGCTGGGAGTAGAACTCCGCGTCCCGCTTTGCCATTTCCGTATACACAGGGATCTGGGCTGCGGGCAGAATCCGGTACGGCAAGGAAGCAAACAGGAGATCGGCTTTTTCGGTGGTGACGCCGTTGGCCAGCGCCTTCTCGGAGTACAGATCGCCAAGCGCAAGATCCATGAGGGATTCGCTGCGGGCAATGTGTGTGGAGGACCGCTGGACCATGGTGACGTCGGCGCCATGTTCCCAGAGATCGGCACAGATATCGTGCGCCGAGTTGTTGGAGCCAATGACCACAGCCTTCTTCCCCGCCCAGTCTCCGCCGCCGTCGTGCTTGGACGAGTGGTACTGATCCCCCAGAAAGGATTCGGCGCCGTCGAACGCGGGGACGCTGGGGTAGCCCGAGACGCCCAGGGCGAAGACGAGCTGTTTGGGGCGCAGGGTGACCGGTTCGCCGTCGCGCACTACCTCAACCACCCACTCCTGCGAGGAGTCGTCGAAGCGGGCGTTGGTGCACTCGGTCCTGGACCAGTAGTTCAGTTCCATAATCCGTGTGTAGTGCTCCAGCCAGTCGCCGATCTTGTCCTTGGCCGCGAAAACGGGCCAGTCGTCGGGGAACTTGATATACGGCAGATGGTCGTACCAGACCGGGTCGTGGAGGTGCAGGGACTTGTAGCGGTTGCGCCAGGAATCGCCCGGGCGATCGTTCTTCTCGATGATGAGCGTTGGCACGCCGAGTCTGCGCAGCCGCGCCCCCAGCCCGATTCCACCCTGCCCGCCACCGATGATGACGGTGTAGGGCTGGTCTTCGTAGCCGAGCCGCGCTTCCTTTTCTTCTTTCAGTTCCAACCAGGACTTGCGGCCCTTGGTGATCTCGTGGGCTACGCCTTTCTCCCGGTTGGCGCCCTTCTTTTCCTCGAAGCCCTTGAGCTCCTGCATGGTGGTGAGCAGGGTCCAGCACTTGCCGTTCCGGAGACGCAGATGGGCGTAGCCCCGGGCCTGGGCGGTCTCGAAATTCACCCAGGCCTCCGTATTGGCGGCATCCCCGGTGGCGTTCTCGGCCAGGGTCCAGTTGCTTGGCTGCACGTCGTCGAGGGTTGCATCCAGCATGCGGCCGATGTCCTCCTTACCCTCAAGGGACTTGAGGTTCCAGGTGAAGGCGACGAAGTCGCGCCAGTACGAATCGTCGTCGAATAGCTCCAGGATGGCGTCCATATTGTGGCTGCGCAGTGCGTTGTCGAACTGCGCCAGCCAGGCCCGGACGACGCCGTTTGGTGACTCAGGCATGTTTCCTCTTTCCCTTGCTGACAGTGGGTTGCTCCCGTTGCACGGCGTCCAGACCGTTACCCGGCGCCCAGACCATGCAGTGACCCGCATCACAAGTAAAAGCCGCAGGGGGTTACAATCGGGTTACACGGAGGTCTCACGTTGTCGGCCGGCGCTTAGCTGGTCGTTGCAGGCAGGGACCGGTCAGGTGCGACGATTCGAGGGCGAGTTGGGGGATGAGCATGCGGCAAGGCACACCCTCCTCCAGGCAACTCTCAGATCTCAGGTTTTCAGCGCCGGCAGAGTACGCCCGGACTCTCCGGCAGGCCCACGAGGCCACGATTTCCGGCACCCCGAATCCGCTCCTGTCGCCGTCGCTCGCCAAGTCATGGCAGCGCTCCCTTGCGCTGGGCATTAATCCGGACCGGCACCGCCCGCTCCACCGTCATGAAGTTTCCGAGGCGCGCTCCCTCAGCGCAAGCCATCGACTGGCGGCAGTTATGCCCGCGCTGTCACAGCTGCTGGCCGACGAGACAGCAACCGGACGCCATCTGCTGATCGTGACCGATCATGAGGGCGAAGTGCTGTGGCGCGTGGGTAGCAGGCAGGCGCTGCGGCTCGCAGACTCCCTGGAGTTCGTGGAAGGAGCCGATTGGTCCGAATCCGGCGTCGGCACCAATGCCATCAGCGAAGCCCTGGTCACCGGCGCGCCGGCGCAACTCTTCTCGGCCGAGCACCTTGTGCGGACCCATCACGATTGGGCCTGCACCGCTTCCCCCATTCGCGATCCCTTTACGGGCGAAGTCGTCGGGGTCCTTGATGTGTCCGGCCCGTTCGAGTCGGTCACGCCGGACAGCCTGCGGCTTGTGCGGTGTGGCGTGCGGCTTGCAGAAGAACTGCTGAAATCGGCAGCGACTCCCGACGGCGGCATCTGGCGTGGCGGGCGGCCGCTGCGACGTGACGAGTGGACACCGCACGACGGCGGCGCCCGGTCGCAGTTGGCACTGCGGCTGCTGGGCGACTCACCTTCCGCGGCGATCGACGGCGGCGCCCCACGTCCACTCACGCTGCGCCGCGCCGAGATCCTGGCCCTGCTGGCCTCGCGTGCCCAGGGGTGGAGCGCCGATGAGCTGGCCTACGAGATCCACGGCGACGACGGCACCGGCGCGGCAATCCGGACGGAGATGCACCGAATACGGACCGTTGTGGGCTCTGTGGTCGAAGCGAACCCCTACCGTTTCTCTGCAGCCGTCAGAGTCGTTACGGATGCCTCGGATGTGGCCAGCCATCTGCGGGAGGGCCGGGTTGGCGAGGCGTTTGCAGCCTATCCGGCGAAACTGCTCAACCGTTCGCTGAACCTTTCCATCGGTTTTATGCGCGATGAGCTCAATGCAGCCGTCGGTGCGTCCGTGCGCTCCAGCGGGGACGCCCGACTGATCCTGCAATGGTGCACCAGCGACATGGGCTCCGCCGATACGGAAGCGGCGGCCGCTGCGGCGAAGCTGATCGGACCGTTTGATCCAAGCCTTCAGCTGGTGAGCGCGCGGATGGAGCGGGTGGACCGGGAGCTGCGAGCGTAGCCACGAATTTCGGCTCCCCCGCTATCTGGGACTTCCGGACGGAGGCCACTGGCAAAGTCAACCAGTGGGAGCAGCACGGCGCACCCGCATATCGTCTAGGCCGGTGGCGGAGCGACGCCGGGGCAGCCTTGGCCCTGCGGGTTCCGGAGGCAATCGTCCGCATAGTTCCGGGTGATCGACCGCCAGACGCTGACGGTCTGCGGCTCTGAGCTGAATGTTCCCTGGCCCGGGATAGGCAGCGGCGGACCGCCATTGACAGAGTAGGTGCCCTGGAAGTGGGTGGTCAGGCCCACGTAGAAGTCACCGGTCTGCGGGTAGACGTGGCTGGTCGCGGTCTTCTCGCCCCAACGGTCCTGCGGCAGCGGGCCGCCGGCCGCAGTCTGAGGGCCGGCAGAGGTGCCGTCGCCGTAGCTCCAGGTGTACTGCACCGGCCTGGCGACGATGTGGACACTCTGTGCCAGGATCGTAATGTCGAACTGCTGCTCGGTCGCGTCGGCGAAAAAATTGGTTTCCGCGCCGCGCAGCGTGTGTGGACTCGGCTGGGCCGTAACAACTCCTGCGGCAACCGGAAGCTTCTGGAATTCGGTTTGGATCATCGCGGCAATCCGGGGCAGCAGGTCCTCTGGCCTGGGATCGAAGAGACAGGTTGGCCCCGAATGGAACGACCATGTGGGGTTCGGCACGCCTGCCGGAGCCTTCAGCCATACGACGGGGATCCCGTCCTTGCCGTCTGGCCCGTTCTTACAGTCCACGCGGACAGCCAAACAGTCCGTGTCGAAATCGCCTCCGCCCAAATGGCACTGAAGTTCGTATTTGTATTGGGAGGGGTCTGCATCGATGGATCCGGACACTAAAGCGACGAATTTTCCAGTCGCTGGATCCAGCCTCCACCCGCCCACATTGATGCCTTGATTCCCAAAGCCTGCGTCGACTCCACCTTCCTCTGCCAATGCCGAGTCAACCAAGAGGAGATTCCCCGACAATAGAAGCGCGGCCGTGAGGAATTGCAGGCTTCGACGCCATCGACGCTGCGAAATGCTCATCGAATCGGATGCAGCCCGGTGAGCTGCCACGCGCCGTCCTTGAAGGCAACGAGCATGACATTTCCCGTGTCCGATGGCGGAGTTGGTGGCCTAAACTCGGTTCCTATCGGGCCAAAGTAAGAGATCGTAGACTGCTGCACTTGCACTATCACCTGATATTGGCCGTCTGCTTGAGACTCATAGGTTGTACTGATCGAAGGCGTCTCAATGCGTCCTCCGACCAACCAGCGATCAGTCTCGTAGCTTGTGGCCAAGGAACGAGTAATGTTCGAGCAGAATTCGCAGATCGGAGATGTCACTGACTCCAGCCCGGACGAGTGACCGGTCTCATAGGCGAAACCCAACTGAGCGAACCAGTACCTCGCGAAGGCCTCCAGCCCTTCCTTCGTCTCAGCTTTCGCCACCTCCGGCAACTCCGGCACCGGGACGTTCTGGGCCTTTCCCGAGGCGTCGGCCGGTTTATAGCTGGCCGCGGGCGTGGCGCTGCTGGAATTCCCCGACGCCGTCGTCGATGGTCCAGAAGACTCCGGGGCAGCCGTTTGCCCCGGAGCTGTTCCGCCGCCGCTGCAGGCGGTGACCAAGAGCAGGGACGAAGCAACGAGGACGCCGGCGACCGCCCGCCAGCGGCCGGCGATCGAAGTGCGAGTTGTCATGGTCAGCTATTCCCCCCGATAGATATCAAGACGCCCGAAGCCAAACAATAAGATAAGGGTAACTGACATCACATTTTGGACACCAAGGTTATCCACAGCCTCCCGCTTCACCCCGCAATAGCAACGGCAGCAGACCTACGGGACTCCCCGCACGGACGCGCCCTGCCGCCGTCCCTGGCCTGAAGTGCCGGTTACTTCTTCTGGTTGGCCCCAGCCACTTGCCGCTGCAGTCGCCAACAGAGGCCTTGCCATTTGTAGTCACCTTGAATGCCGCCTTGTGCTCCGAATCAAACGCCCGGTCAGCCGAGGAAAGGGCCGCCGACAGGACCGTCATCCAGATTGCCGCAATGACACTGCTGAGATTGCCCAGGACAAGCCCGGCCACCGCCGCACCCTTCCTGGCGAACTTGCGGTTGGGGCCGATGGTGCCGAAGAGGACGGCCAGCGGTCCCAGAACAATGGCCACCACGCCCATAAAGGGATTGAACGAGAAAACGACGGCCACGATGCCGAGCACCAGCGCGGCGACACCCCGGCCGTTGCCGCACGAATCGGGCGCTGAGACAGTGGGCTGCTGGCAAGCCATGGCGGGTTCCGCGTCGGACAGAGTATGGAAGGGGCTGAGAAGTTACCACCCCGCTTTCGGGCACGAGGCAAGTGCAGTCGACGCACGCGGACTTTCCGCCGTAAGCCACTGGCGTTTTTCTACATGGGCCAGAACAATGAAGCCATGATGTTCGAACACGCAGACGACAATCCCATTCTCAACCTCGACGACGAGCAGATCTGGAAAGTGATCGAGGGCACCAAACACGGCAGACTCGTGGTCACCGTCGCCGGTGAACCCGATATTTTCCCGGTGAACTACGCGGTGAGCGGCAGGAAGCTCTACCTACGTACGGCGCCCGGCAACAAACTCGCCCAGCTGACCATCAACTCCAAGGTGCTCTTCGAAACGGACGGCATCCTGTCCGACGAGGCCTGGTCCGTGGTCCTTCGCGGCACCGCGCGAGTGCTGGACCAATCCGCCGACATCGCAGCGGCTGAGTCCCTGGGGCTCAAGCCCTGGGTGCCCACGTTAAAAGACTTCTTCGTCGAGATCGAGCCGACCTCGACGACCGGCCGTCATTTCCAGTTCGGCGAACATCCCGAGCGCGAGATCTAGACCCATCTGGCCCGCCAAGTGTTGTAACCATGGCTGACAAGCTGACTCCGGAGCGGCGCAGCTGGAATATGTCACGCATCCGGGGGAAGAACACAAAGCCGGAGCTGCTGGTTCGGCGGCTATTGCATGCCAAGGGCTACCGGTACCGGCTGCACGGCACGGCGCGCGGCGGACAGCTCCCCGGCAGCCCTGATCTGGTGTTCGCCAGCCGCCACAAAGTGATCTTCGTCAACGGCTGTTTCTGGCACTTCCACGATTGCCGCGTCGGGCAGCACGCACCCAAATCCAATGCCGAATTCTGGGAAACCAAGCGGACCCGCACCAGGAACCGCGACGCCGAGCAGCGCCGGCAGCTGGAAGGCTCGGGCTGGGAAGTTCTCACCGTCTGGGAATGCGAATTGCGGGACCGGTCGGCGCTGGAGCAGCAGTTGGATGTATTCCTTCGGGCCCATGCGGCTGAACCCACCACGGGAAACTAATTCGAAATTGTGCTTCTCTTCCGCCCCGGCGCGCCAGCATCACGGAGCCGCTAGCCAGGGTTGATGCGAAGTCGTGGGTAGTGGCTTGATTCCGGCGAGTTAGCGGGCGCGATTGGCGTTTCCATTCAACGACCAGGTCCATCATCACGGCCCGGAGCGGTGAGCGGGGCTGTTTGCCGGGGCGCGCCATCGATTTGTGTCCGTAGGTCACGTCCGGGGTCAGCCAGAGTGCGCCGGTTGGTGATGCGTCGTTTGTGGGCGTCGTTTGTGGGCGCCCGTTCGCCACAGATGGCCGCTACGAGACCGTCATCCCGGCCATCTGTGGCGGATCGGTGGCATGCGGCCGCCCCGCCGGCCACCAAGTCCCGAAGGATCTGCCGACCCGCAGCCCCGAAGCCCCGAAGCCCCGCCGATGGACATGCTCAGCGGCGGGGTTGCTGCGTGCGTGCTTGCTCCCGATACCTTTTTAATAGCCCGGGTGACGACGTTCCAGCCCAGTTACTCGGTTCCGGAACCCGCGCCAGCCCCCGGGATTCCCCGGGATTGCCCGGGATTCCGCGGGTGCCGACCGGGGCGCGTGGAAGCAACTGGGCAGGAGCGTCAAGCCGGAGCCCGGAAACCTCCATAGCAAGGACTCCAAAATAACTCACTAAAAGCTCCCACCCGCGCCGCGTGCCGCCGTCGTCTGCCGGATCCGCCCATGTTCTTGCATCAGCCTCGGAACACTAACCCCGGTGGTGGTCAATCAGCCAGCCGGCCATTTGGCGCGCACGGCCGGCCGCGGCAAGGTCGCCCTCGGCGGCAGAGACGATCGAACCCTTCATGAGGATGTGCCAGGAGCGGGCGAAATCCACCGGATCGCGAAGGCCCGCCTCCTGGGCAAGCTGCTGCACATGAGCCCGGATCTTCGCTAGGTAGTCGATGCTGGCCCGGCCAAGCGGATGGTCGGCCCCCATCTCGAGCAGGATATTGATGAACGAGCAGGCCTCGAAGTCCTCGCGCGCGAACCAGTCGGCAAAGACATCGAAGATCGCCAGCAACTGCTCCTCGGGAGTGCCACCCCTGCGCCGGGCCTCGAAGAGGATCTTATCCACGGTCCATTGCTGGTCACGGCGTTCCAGGAAAGCGAGAACAAGCTCGTCCTTTGATGCGAAATGCCGGTAGAAGGTCGCCTTCGCCACGCCGGAACGACTGATCAGTTCATTGACCCCGACGCCGCGGACTCCCCGCCGGGAAAGCAATTCATAAGCAACCGCGAGAATTCGCTCCCGCACTCCCAACGCAGCCACGCCCGAGACTGCCATGCCTGAAACGGCCACACCCGAGACTGCCACGGGAGGCACCGGACCGGCCACGCCAGAACACTCGCCGTCCGCCAAGGTTCGCGGCGAAGACGCTATAGCTCTGGAATTCGCTGAAAGAGACATCAAGGCTAGCCTAGTCCCAACTTGCAGACAGAGTGGTCTGTCTCGGGTAGGATTCCAAGTCGGGGGCATGGAACCTGTTCGGTCCAGATTTAGTCGTACACCTACCCCTATGGGAGAGCGCCAGATGCCACACTTGCTGATGCCGAATGAGTCGCTGAGAACCGCAACATCACAGTCAAGTTCATCACCGGCTTCCCAAATGCGAAACTTACGCTCCGCTGATGTCGATCCTGATCTCGAACCCCTGCGTCGGCAGGTGTCCCAGATCATTGATGCGATTCTCGCCGACACCAGGCCCGAAGAGGCGGAGGTTCGAGAAAAACTTCGCTGGCATGTCGCGGACAATCCCGGCAAACCCGAGACAGCACTCCTGAGTCATCTGCTGTCGATGTCGGTCCGCCAGGACGCACCGGCCTAACGCCGTCGGACGCTAACGCCGTCGGTCGCCAACGTGGTCGGCCTAACGCCGTCGAACGCTAACGCCGTCGGTCGCCAACGTGGTCGGCCTAACGCCGTCGGACGCTACAGCCGCCGATGGCTGGTCATGCTCAGCGGCCCATAGCCGCCTGACGCACGACTTCGCCCCAGGACTGCTGCGCGAGGTCCGCCACTGCGGCGAGGATTTCCGACGGCGGCCGGGACAGGTCCAGCGGGAACTCCACGATGTCGATATCGGTGTGGAGGATCCGTCGCAGCTTTACCTCTCCTGCGCCCGGGTAGATTAGCCACGCCGTCGGCACCCGCAGCGAGGTGCAGTAGGCCAGCATCCGGTAGTGGTCCGCCGACGGTGACGCCCCGACGTCGGCCGCGGCCTGATATTTGGCATCGTAGACCATCACCGGCCGCCCGCCTAGCAGATGGACAGCGCCGGGCTGCACCACGATCCGGTCCGAGTCGCGGACGGCCTCGTTGAACAGAGCGTTGTACCGCAGCCGCATCTCACCCGGGTAGGATCCCATGGCTTCCCGCAGTGCCGTCCCAACAAAGTCCTCGAAGACTTGGGACATGTCCACCACGAACGACGCCGACTGTTGCTGGCCGTCGCCGGCCTCCGCCGAGGCGTTGCGCAGAATCACTTCCGCGAGCCGGAGGGCCGCGTGGTAGCGGGTGTTCATCCGGCTGGCGCGCCACACCGGCAGCGGGGCACCGGGCTGCAGACGGGTCACGGCGGCGAGCTTGCCCTTGAGCTGGCGCAGGCGGCTGAGCACTTCCGGGCGCACCCCCGGGACCTGGGACATCCGTTCGAGCGCGGCCCGCAGGATGCGGTTCTCCGCGATGTCCCCGGTGAACTCGTCATATGACACCTCGAGCGGTACCAGCATGCCGGGCCGGCGGGAGATCTGGTCCGAGATCCGGATCCGGCCCTTGACGGTCCGCAGCGCTTCATCGACGGTGAGGTAGCCCTGCAGCACCCCGCGGCTGAGCGCACGGTCCGCGAGCTGCGCCAGCGACTCGGCGAGCGCACCCCACAGCTCCGGCTCCTCGACGGCGGCAACGGAATCCTCGCGGAATCCCTGATCCCCCGCGTAACCGAGCAGGAACAGCAGCCGCCCCAGACCGAGCCGCTCCTTCGGACGCACCTCAACCTGAACCGTCGGGGTGCGCACCGAGCCGACCTTCCCCACCGGTTCAATCCGGTACAGCCCCATACCCATCGGCGACGCCCTGGCCAGGCCGCTGCCGTTGACGTACGCGGCGCTGCCCGGATCCAGTCGCTCCACGACGCCGCCCGAGAGCTCATCCAGGACGATCCGTCGGACCGGTGCGGTGCCACGCCCGGGCTGCGCCGCCCGGACCGGTGAGGCGGCCGCCCGGACGGGTGAGGCGGCCGCCGGGCTAGGCGCGCGCAAGGCGGGCGAGCAGTTGGTCCAGCCCGAACCGCTCCTCCAGCTGGGCCCGGTTGAGCTGGCCGTGGTAGTGCTCCTCGAGCAGCGGCATCAGCTCGTACTTCCAGATCCGGCGCAGCCCCTTCGGCGTCTGGGCGGACGGTTTCATGAAGTACGACGGTCCAATCATCAGGTCCCGGTCCCACTCGTCAATCGCCTCGTTAAGCGCGTCCATCAGGAAGGCAGGCGTCGTATCCAGGTCCCTGGCCTGCAGGAACCGCAACAGTGAGCCCTTCACCGGCTCGGTCTTCGGGTGCAGTTCGATGAAGGAGAAGCGGCGGCGGATGGCCGCATCCATCATCGCGATGGAGCGGTCCGCGGTGTTCATGGTGCCGATGATGTACAGGTTGTCCGGCAGCGTAAACGGCTCGTTGGGGCTGTACTGCAGGTAGATCCGGTCATCGCGGTACTCGAGCAGGAAGTACAGCTCGCCGAAGACCTTCGCGAGGTTGGCCCGGTTCATCTCATCGATGATCAGGAAGTACGGCTTGCTCCCGTTGCCGGGCTTCGCGGCCTCCTCGGCGATCCGGCGCAGCGGCCCGGCAACGAGCTTGAAGGACACCTGCCCTTCCTCCGTCTTGTCCGGACGGAAGCCCTCGAAGAAGTCCTCGTAGGCGTACGAGGGATGGAACTGCACCAGCTTCACGCGTTCGTCTGTGGTGTCGCCGGCCAATTGGGCGGCCAGGTGCTTGGCGAGGTAGGTTTTGCCCGTCCCGGGCGGTCCGTAGAGCACCAGTTGCCGGTTCTCCGCGAGGAGCTCGGCGATTTCCTGCAGCGGCTCCAGATCCATGTGCAGGGACGCCGCGAACTCCGGCGTCAGCGGGCGGAATCCTTCGCAGACCGGTTCGACGACGGCGTCCGGCGCGGCGCCGTCGCCGCTCTCCGCTTCCGCCTCGGCCGGCAGGAGAGCCTCCAGCGCCTGGATGACGCGGGTGACGTCCACCATGATGCCGGAGGTGGCGAGCTGCCGCTGCACGTGCCGGGGCAGCTCGGCCATGTCATGGGTTTCGTCGAACCAGCGGACCTTGCGGCGCAGCCGCCGGTTGTCCCCGTGGTGCCCGGGCTCGCCGAGGACCACACCCACCCGGACGGATCCGGAACTCTGGTATAGGGCCAGGTCGCCGGGCTTCATCACGGTCAGGAAGGCGAAGACGGCGGTCTTGGTGTCCTCGCGCTCCACGTAGCCGAGGTGCTTGTAGTCCTCGTCGACGGCGTGCTGGACCAGCCCGGCGGTGACACCGGCGTCCAGCAGGCGGAGGTGTTCGACGTCGAGCGTTACCGCCTCGTCGGCATGCCAGGCCTTGAGCAGCCCCGCGTTGTCGTGGTGGGTGCGCAGCAGCCAGGCCCGGCGCCCGGGGTCACCCACCTTCCGCCACTGGCTCACGAGCTGCCGCGAGTACCAGTCGATGCGCTGTCCGGCCTGCTCGTCGAGGTGCAGCCGGATCCGGTGGATGTCCGCCGAAATTTCCTCGTCGCTGTCCCCCTTGGCTCCACCCACAAGTGAGGCAAAGGCGTCCCGGATCTCCTGGCGTTCGACGTCGGCCACGACCGGTTCGAAGTAGCTCGGCCAGGCCAGGAATTCGATGCTCCGGCGGATCGCCGGCTGGTCATCGGGAGTTCCGGCAACCAGCTGGTGGAACGCCAGCGGATCCTTGACCGCAGCCGCGACGGTGCCGCCCGGCTGCCGGGCTACGTGCTGCACCAAGCGGCAGAGCCATTTCAGGTGGTCCCAGATGGTCCAGTTGAACTCCGCGGTGCGGTCCCGGATCACTCCGTGGTCCGTCATGCCGGCGTACAGCTCGCCGGGAAGCTCCAGCGGCGGCTCCAGCCAGGATGCCGCCTCGGCCACCCGCGCGCGCTTGACCTTGAGCGATTTGACCTCGTGCGCCAGCGGCAGTGACTGGAGGAACAACAGCTCGACGGCCAACTGCTTGGCCCCCCGGGAGGCACCCTCCAGATTCTGCCGGAGGTTGGTCATCATGGGCGCCTTGGGATCCGGGACCCCACGCCCCAGGCGGTCGAGCAGCTCGGCGGCGGCCTGCACCGACCACGTTTTGGTGCGGCCGTCCAGCGCCGACGGCTTACCGTGCAGCCCCGGCCCCAGGACAAACCACGCAGCGTCTTCGATCTCCTTGGAGATGCCGAGGGCGCGGTGCATGGCAGGCTTTTTGGTGGGGGTCATTCTTTCAATTTACAGGCTTAAGCTGGACGCCCGCATCATCGAGGAGCCCAAGAGTTACTCCCAAGTAGATACCGCCCCGATGCGGGACTGAATCCACGACGGCGGCCCGTGCGCCGCTCTCCGGCTGCTACGTGCCAGGTCAACGGCGGCTACATGCCGGGGCGACAGCGGCTACGTGCCGGCCGGTCGCCTGATGACTCCGAAGGTGAAGTAGCTGCCCGGGCCGATGAAGTTGACCAGGGTGGCCATCCGCCACATCGCCTTGCTGCCCCGGATCTGCTCGGCCGGGCGGCGCGAAATATCCCGTTGGGCCGCGACCAGCAGCGAAAGCTGGACAACCGCCGCCGTGACGGTGCCGAACTTCGCCATCGGCGAGAGCTCCTTCCAGCTCTTCTT
This sequence comes from Pseudarthrobacter sp. HLT1-7, assembly GCF_059383435.1. Taxonomy (NCBI): domain Bacteria; kingdom Bacillati; phylum Actinomycetota; class Actinomycetes; order Micrococcales; family Micrococcaceae; genus Pseudarthrobacter; species Pseudarthrobacter sp. HLT1-7. Next base: position 15,964 of record NZ_JBWZCH010000011.1, read on the forward strand.
CTTCGCGTTCTTCCTGCTCTTCTTCACCATGATCTGTGCTCCTTGCTCCTAGCTTGGCGGGCAGCGTGGTCCGGGTGGTCCGGGTGGTTCATTCTAGGGCCGGCCAGCACACCGGGGTAGAGGCTATGGGGCCGGGTGGGGCGGCTCCGCGACGGGGACTGCAGCCGCGTCCGGGACCGGGTCCGGGCGGGCCGGGGGGACTGCCATGAACGGCGAGAGCGTCTCCTTCTGCTCCGGGGTCAGCCGCAGCACCCGCCCGGTGTCCGCCGCCACAAACGCCAGGTGGCTCGTGGCCCGGACGCAATCCTCCCGGGTCACGGGGTCCTGCACCAGGTAATGAATGTCGAAGCTGGCGCCCTTAACCGCGCCGATCCACAGCACCACCACCGCCGGGACATTGCGGTACTCAAGCGTTTTGACGTAGCGGATCCTATGCTCCACCACGAGGGCCAGGACGCCGTCCGGGACCTTATTAAAGAGCGGCACCGGTGGCTCGATTCCGGTCAGCCCGGAGCCGAGGGGCGGGCCGAACGCGGCGATGCGTGCTTCCTCGAGAATCCGGACAATCTGCACGTTGTTGATGTGGCCGTAGGCGTCCATGTCGCCCCAGCGCATCGGGACCTGCACCTCGATGCGCCGTGCGTCTGAAGCGGCCCGGCCGGCGTCGCTCAGCTGTGCACCGCCGTCGCATCGTCTTCGAGGACGTCACCGGCGCCTTCACCTGCGAACTGGGACATGTACAGGCGGTAGTACGCACCCTTCAGCTCCAGCAGTTCGGCGTGCCGGCCTTGCTCCACGATGCGGCCCGCTTCCATCACCAGGATGGTGTCGGCGTCGCGGATGGTGGAGAGCCGGTGCGCGATCACGAAGCTGGTGCGCTCGGTGCGGAGCGCCGCCATGGCCTTCTGGACCAGCACCTCGGTGCGGGTGTCTACCGAGCTGGTTGCCTCGTCCAGGATGAGCAGCGAGGGGTTCGCCACGAAGGCCCGGGCGATGGTGATCAGCTGCTTCTCGCCGGCGCTGACGTTGTTGCCTTCCTCGTCGATGATCGTGTTGTAGCCGTCCGGGAGCGCCCGGACGAAGCGGTCCACGAAGGTGGCCTTCGCCGCCTCCATCACCTGCTCCTCGGTGGCGTCCAGCTTGCCATACCGGATGTTGTCGTAGATGGTGCCGCCGAACAGCCAGGCGTCCTGAAGGACCATGCCGATCTTGGCACGCAGCTCGGCACGGCTCAGCTGGGTGACGTCCACGCCGTCGAGCGTGATGCTGCCGCCGCTGAGTTCGTAGAAACGCATCACGAGGTTCACAAGGGTGGTCTTGCCCGCACCGGTGGGGCCCACGATCGCCACGGTATGCCCGGGCTCGGCGGTGAAGGACAGGTCCTCGATCAGCGGCTTGTCCGGGGTGTAGCTGAAGGTGACGTGCCGGAAATCGACGTGCCCGTCGGTCTTGGGCGGCAGGTGCTCGGTGGCGGTCTCGGCGTCCTGTTCCTCGGCGTCGAGGAACTCGAACACCCGCTCCGCGGAGGCGACGCCGGACTGCAGCATGTTCGCCATGCCCGCCATCTGGCCCAGCGGCTGGGTGAATTCCCGCGAGTACTGGATGAACGCGGTGGCGTCGCCCAAGCTCATGCTGCCGGAGGCGACGCGCAGCCCGCCGACGACGGCGATCCCCACGTAGCTGAGGTAGGAGACGAACTGCAGGACCGGCATGATCATGCCGGAGACGAACTGAGCGCCGAAGCTGGCCCGGTAGAGCGCCTCGTTCCGTTCGTCGAAGCTCGCCATCATATCGGCGTCGCGGCCGAACACGCGGACCAGGTCATGCCCGGAGAAGGACTCCTCGATCTGGCCGTTGAGCTCCCCGGTGTTCTTCCACTGCGACGCGAAAAGCTTCTGGCTGCGGACGCCGATGATGCCGGCGGCCACCGCCGAAAGCGGCAGCGCCACCAGGGCGATCAGGGCCAGTTGCCAGGAGACGATGAACATCATGATGACGATGCCGATCACCGTCAGCGCGGAGTTCACCAGCTGGGCGAAGGCCTGCTGCAGTGCCTGCTGGATGTTGTCCACATCATTGGTGACGCGGGACAGGATGTCGCCGCGCTGGCGGGTGTCAAAGTAGTTCAGCGGGAGCTTGTTCAGCTTCTTCTCGGTGTCATCGCGCAGCTTGCGGACCACCCGCATGACCAGCACGTTCAGCACATAGCCCTGCAGCCAGAGGAAGATGTTGGCGAAGAAGTACATCACCAGCACCACGCTGATCAGGAACCCAAGCCGCTGGAAATCAACGCCCGCCCCGGGGATGAGGTCCATTTTGGCGAGCATGTCCGCGAAGTTGTTCTCGCCCTGGGCGCGCAGTCCTTCGACGATCTGGTCCTTGCTGGCCGCGGCAGGCAGCGGCTTGCCCACCACCCCCGCGAAGATCACGTCCATTGCCTGGCCGAGGATCCTGGGCGCGATGACGTTCAGGACGACGGCGACTGTCACCATTGCCAGCACGGCGATGATGCCGGCCCGCTCAGGCTTCAACAGAGCCATGAGCCGCTTGGCGGAGGGCCAGAAGTGCTGGGCTTTCTTGGCCGGCAGGTCGCCGAACATGCCGCCGTCGGCCTCGCCGGGGGTGTATTCCTCCTCGAAGAAATCGTCGTCGGGAGCCGCGTCCGGGGTTCGGGGTGTGGTTTTTTCGTTGGTGCTCACGCCGCTGCCTCCGAGGTCAGCTGGGATTCAACAATTTCCTGGTATGTGCTGGAACTCGCCAGGAGTTCCTCGTGGGTGCCACGGTCCACGATCCGGCCGTTCTCGAGCACCAGGATCTGGTCCGCGTCGGCGATGGTCGAGACGCGCTGGCCTACGATGATCACCGTGGCGTCGGCGGTTTTGGCCTTGAGCGCGCGGCGGAGCCTGGCGTCGGTGGCGACGTCGAGGGCCGAGAACGAGTCGTCGAAGAGGTAGACCTTGGGCTCGGTGACCAGCGCCCGGGCGATACACAGCCGCTGGCGCTGGCCGCCGGAAACGTTGGTGCCGCCCTGGGCGATCCGCGCGCCGAGCGCATTGTTCTTCTCGCGCACAAAGTCCGCGGCCTGGGCGACGGTCAGGGCCTCCCATAGTTCCTCGTCCGTAGCCTCGGGCTTGCCGAAGCGCAGGTTGTGCCCGATGGTGCCGGAGAACAGGTAGGGCCGCTGCGGGACCATGGCAACCCGCTGCGTGATCTCGGCCCGGTCCAGGTTGGTGACCGGTACGCCGTCGAGCAGCACCTCACCCGAGGCGGCGTCGTAGAGCCGCGGCAGCAGGGCCAGCAGACTGGTCTTGCCGGCGCCGGTGGATCCGATGATCGCCACCGTCTGACCCGGCTCGGCCGTGAAACTGATGTTGCTCAGCACCGGCGCTTCGGCACCCGGATAGGCAAAGGACACATTCCGGAACTCCACCCGGCCGGCCTTTTGCGCCGGGGTCACCGGGGTGGTGGGCTCATGGATGGAGGGTTCGACGTCGAGCACCTCACCGATGCGGTCCGCGCAGACCGAGGCGCGCGGGATCATCATGACCATGAACGTGCCCATCATCACCGCCATCAGGATCTGCAACAGGTACTGAAGGAACGCCGTCAGGGCGCCGACCTGCATCTCCCCCGCGTCCACCCGCTGGCCGCCGAACCACAGCACGGCGGCGGTGGAGACGTGCAGGATCATGCCGATGGCGGGGAACATCAGCACGAACAGGGCGCCGATCTTTAGCGAGACGTCGGTGAGTTCCATGTTCGCGGCGCCGAATCGTTCCGCCTCGTGCGGCTCGCGCACGAAGGCACGGACTACGCGGATGCCGATGATCTGCTCGCGGAGGATCCCGTTGAGCCGGTCGATCTTCTTCTGCATGGAGCGGAAGAGCGGCATCAGCCGGACCACGAGATAGCCCACGACGACCACAAGCACCGGCACCGAAACCCAGACCAGCCAGGACAGGTTCAGATCCTCGCGGAGGGCCATGAAGATGCCGCCAATGCACATGATGGGGGTAGCCACCATGAAGTTCAGCCCCATAAGCATCAGCATCTGGACCTGCTGGACATCGTTGGTGCCGCGCGTGATGAGCGTCGGTGCGCCAAAGACGTTGACGTCCCGGGCGGAGAAGCTGGTGACTTTCCGGAACACACCCCGGCGCAGGTCCCGGCCGAAAGCCATCGCGGCCTTGGAACCGTAATAGACACCGGCGATTGCGGTGGCGACCTGGATCAGGGAGACGCCCAGCATGAGGACGCCGGTGCGCCAGATGTAGTCCGTGTCGCCGCGGGAGACGCCCTCGTCGATGATCTGCGCGTTGAGGCTGGGGAGGTAGAGGGCCGCGATGGTGGAGGCCAACTGGAAGACGATGACTGCCGCAATATACGGCAGATACGGCTTGGAATAGCGCCGTATGAGGGTGACAAGCATGCCCACGAGTCCTTAGGAATTCTGAATAAATGAGGCTGGAGAAGAAAACAGTGAGGCAACATCAACGAGATGCTCCCAGTAGTAGCAGTGGGGGCTGACAGCCGTCATTTTCCTACTCTACGAAATCCCCCGCGCACGGGGAACATGGGACACCAAATATCATCCCAACGGGGTAGGTTCGCTGGGGGAAGGGTCGCAGCTACCGGGAGCGGAACCGGTCTTCGCGCTGCCGGCCGAGCACCTCAATATACTCCCGGTCGAGATCCACGATTCCGGTAGCTGCCGCCGGGCCGGCGGGAGACTCGGCGCCGGCGGCAGGCCCGCCGGACGCGGTGGCCGGGCCGCCGTCGTCGTTCTTCTCAGCTTTGGCCGGCTGGATATCCACGGTGCGCCGCAACGGCTGTTCCGTGATGAAGAGGACCGCTACCAGAGCCACGACGCCGATGATGGCCGAGATCATGAAGATCTGGGCCGTTGCGTCACCGTAGGCTGCCCGCATGATCTCGCGGACCGGGGCCGGCATGTCCTTGAGGTCCAGGCTGGCGCCGGCGGTTCCGCCTGGCACGGGGATCCCGGCCGCGGCGAGCCCCTCGGCGGCAAGGTCCTTAACCCGGTTGCCCAGGATTGCGCCCAGCACCGAGACGCCGATGGCGCCGCCGACAGAGCGGAAGAATGCCACGGAGGCGCTGGCGGTGCCGATGTCGCCGGCCCGGACCGTGTTTTGAACCACCAGGACGAGGTTCTGCATGAGCAGCCCCAGGCCAAGGCCGAGGATCGCGGTGTAGAGGCCCGCGAGCCAGAGCTCGGTGGTGTGATCGATGGTGCCGGCGAGGCCCAGCCCGCCGACCAGCAGGATGGCGCCGGCGATCAGGTAGCGCTTCCACTTACCGGTGCGGCTGATCAACAGCCCGGACACGACGGAACCGATCAGGTTGCCGGCGATCATCGGCAGGGTCAGCAATCCGGCCTCGGTGGGTGATGCGCCGCGGGCGACCTGGAAGTACTGGCCCAGGAATGTGGAGGAACCGAACATTGCAACGCCGACGGCGACCGAGGCGAGGATAGCCAGGGCCGTGGTGCGCTCGGAGATGAGCTTCAGCGGGATGATGGGCTGCGGCACGCGTGATTCGACTAACACCAGCATGGCCAGGAGCACCACACCGCCGCCCACCATCGCGGCCGTCTGCCAGGACCACCAGTCGTAGTAGTCCGGACTGCCGGCGAAGGAGACCCAGATCAGCAGCAGGCTGACGCCGGAGGTGAGCAGGATGGAGCCGAGCCAGTCGATCGTGGCCGGGCGCCTGACGTGCGGCAGTTTCAGCGTGAGCTGCAGCAGGATGAGGGCAACGACGGCGAGCGGGACGCAGACGAAGAAGGTCCAGCGCCAGCCCAGCGGGCTGTCGACTATGAATCCGCCGAGCAACGGCCCGCCCGCAGTGCCGACGGCCATGACTGCACCCATGTAGCCGGAGTACTTGCCGCGGTCCCGGGGCGGGATGATCGAGCCGATGATCGCCATGGACAGCGCCGTGAGGCCGCCCATGGCGATGCCCTGGATAACGCGGGCCGTCAGCAGCAGCGGGATCGTCTCAGACAGGCCCGCCATCACGGAGCCGGCCACAAAGATCACGATGCTGAGCTGGACGAGGACCTTCTTATTAAAGAGGTCGGCGAGCTTGCCCCAGATCGGTGTGGTGGCTGCGTTGGCCAGCAGCGCCGCCGTGATGACCCAGGCGAAGTCCGTCTGGGTGCCCTTGAGCTCGGACATGATGGTTGGCAGCGCGTTGGCCACAATGGTGCTGCTGATGATCGCCGTGAAGAAGGCCGCCAGCAGACCGGTCAGGGCCTCCATGATCTGACGGTGGGTCATCGCCGCCGATGGTGCGGGGGGCATTTCTGCGATTTCTGCCATGGGGCGCTCCTTAGACAATGTCGGGCGTATTCGTGGATCCGGCCGTCGTTGCCCGGGCTGAAGTCCGCAGGGACTCAGCAAGTTTCTTCAGGGTGCGCACTGTCTCCTCGACGTCCTGTTCGCTCCAGTCCTGCAGGAAGTCCTGCAGGGTGGCGGCGCGCTGATCCTCGATGGAGCGGAGCTTCTCGGTTCCGGACGGCGACAGCGCCACCAGCTGCGCGCGTCCGTCCAGCGGATCGGGCCGGCGGACCACATAACCCTGCTCTTCGAGTTCGGCGATGTGCCGGCTCAGGACCGGGGCACTGACGCCGAGCCGCTCGGCCAGGTGCGTGGCCCGCGACTCGCCCTCCCCCACGAAGCGCAGGACGCCCTGCAGCGCAACACCGGTGTCCTGTCCCCGGAGATTGACCGCCGCGACGCAACGAACCGCGCGCTGGAGATCGAAGATCTGATAGACAAGTTTGGCTGCGGCGCCGTGTCCAACTGCCATCAAGTCCCCTTTGCTTGCCCTAGGCAACAATATACGTCAATATGGTTACTTTGGGAAACTAACCCTCCTGTCAGAGCTAGTCAGAGTTAAGAGGGCGTCGGCTTAAACGCAGCGCGGACCGGCAGCTGGGCTGCCGGTCCGCGCTTGGTCGCTGTGCGGGAGGTGTCAGGCCTCCAAGTGGGTCGGTGCGAACATCTTCAGCAGGGTTTCGACGACGACGACGTTCGGCCCGTCCGCGGCGAAGCCCGCCTTGAGTGCCGCCCCGATGTCCTCCGGAGCCACCCGGACGGCCGGAACGCCGAAGGCCTCCGCCAGCTTCACGAAGTCAGGACGGGCGAGTTCGGTGGCCGTGGCTTTACCGAAGGCGCCCACCATGTATTCGCGCAGGATGCCGTAGCCGCCGTCGTCCACGATCAGCCAGGTGACCGGGACGTTGTGCTGCTTGGCCGTGGCGAGCTCGGAGATGGAGTACATCGCTGAGCCGTCGCCGGAGACGGCAAGCACCCGGGCCGAATTGCCCGGGTTGCCTGTGTTACCGGCGTTGCCCGTGCTGCCGGTGGTTTCCAGGCCGACGGCGCCGCCGATCGCCGCGGGGAAGCCGAAGCCAAGGCCGCCGGCGCCCTGCGCGGAGTGGAACTGGCCCTCGCGGGCGTCCCAGCAGCTCCAGGCCCAGTAGGCGGAAATCGTCATATCCCAGAAGGTCTGCATCTGGGCGGGGACGGCCTCGCGGATGTCCGCCATGAATTTCAGTTCCTTGCCGAGGTCCTGTGATTCCAGCCGGGCCCTGACCTTGGTGAGTGAATCCTTGACCAGGGTTTCGGGGGATGTGCCATGCCAGTCGGCGCGTTCACCGTGCGGTTCAGTCAGCGCGGCGTCAAGGGCGGCGAGGGCCTGGCCGGCGTCGGCACGGATGCCCAGTCCGGGGCGGTTGGATTCGAGCACGCGGGGTTCGGCGTCGATCTGGATGATCCGGCCGCGCGGTTCGAAGGTGAAGTAGTTGGAGGTGACTTCGCCGAGGGACGAGCCGATCACGATCAGCACATCGGCATCCTCGAGCAGCTCCGTCATGTGCTGGTCCTCGATCCAGGACTGCAGCGAGAGCTCGTGGTTCCAGGGGAACGCCCCGTTGCCGCCGGGGGTGCAGATGACCGGGGCGCGGAGTTTTTCCGCGATGGAGAGCAGCGACGTCTCGGCCCGGCCGCGGCGGGTGCCGCCGCCGGCGATGATGGCTGGACGCTCTGCCGCCGCGAGCCATTTCACGGCCTCGCGCACGAGTTCCACGCGGGGCGGGTTGTCGGCCGCTTCGGCCAGGGCATCCTCCACCGGGGGCACCATGATGGGATCCAGCAGGACGTTCTGCGGGATTTCCAGCCAGACGGGGCCCTGCGGCGAGGAGATCGCCTCGGTCCAGGCGTCCTGGATGGCGGAGGGAATGCCGGAGGCGTGCTGGATCAGCCGCTGGCTCTTGGTGACGTTGGCGGCCGAGGCCTTCTGGTCATCGAGCTGGTGCAGCATGCCCTTGCGGCGGGCGCCGAGTCCGTCCAGCGGGATCTGGCTCGCGACCACCACCATCGGGACACCCGTGGCGTAGGCCTCCTGCAGCCCGGCCAGGGAAGTCAGCGCGCCGGGTCCTGTGGAGAGGAAGAGGACGCCGACCTCCCCGGTGGCGCGGGAGTAGCCGTCCGCGGCGAAGGCCGAGTTGTTCTCCACCCGGGAGGAGACGAAGTGCAGGTTACCGCGGCCCATCGCGTCAAAGAGCCCCAGCGCGTGTTGGCCCGGGATGCCGAAGACGGTCTTGGCGCCAAGTGCTTCGAGGGTCTCGACGACCAGGTCTCCGCCGTTGCGCACGCCGCTCACTGGGAGACCGCGTTCTCGATGCGCCGGGCCGCCGGGGCGAAGCCGGCCGGACGGCGGGATTCCTGACCGAGGGCCTGCGCGGCGTAGCCGGTGGCCGCGCCCTCCCTGTTGCCCTCGACGGCACGGTCTGCCATCAGGGTGATGAGTTCGTACGCGACATGACTGGCGGCGACGCCGGTGATGTCGGCGTGGTCGTACGCGGGGGCGACCTCGACGACGTCGGCCCCGATGAGGTTCATGCCGCGGAAGCCGCGGATGATTTCCAGCAGCTCGCGGCTGGTGATGCCGCCCGCTTCCGGGGTTCCGGTGCCGGGTGCGTGGGCGGGATCCAGGACGTCGATATCCACCGAGATATAGAGCGGACGGCTGCCGATCCGGTCGCGGATCTTGGCGACGGTTTCCAACACGCCCTGGTAGTAGACGTCGGCGGAGGTGACGATGCCGAAGCCGAAGCGGTGGTCGTCGTCGAGGTCCTTCTTGCCGTAGAGCGGGCCGCGGGTGCCGATGTGACTGATGGCCTCGGTGTCAAGGATGCCTTCTTCGACGGCGCGGCGGAACGGGGTGCCGTGGGTGTACTCGGCGCCGAAGTAGGTGTCCCAGGTGTCCAGATGGGCGTCAAAATGGAGCATGGCGACGGGCTCGCCGGCGCGCTCGGCGGCGGCGCGGAGCAGCGGCAGGGCGATGGTGTGGTCGCCGCCAAGGGTCAGGAGCTTGCTGCCGGCGGCCGTCAGATCCAGGGCGTTCTGCTGGATGGTCTCGATGGCGTCATTGATGCTGAAGGGGTTGACCGCCATGTCCCCGGCGTCGGCCACCTGGATGTTCTCGAAAGGACTGACGTCCCACGCCGGGTTGTACGGGCGCAGCAGCCGGCTGGCCTCGCGGACGTGGTTGGCTCCGAATCGGGCGCCGGGCCGGTAGGAAACACCGGAATCGAACGGCACGCCAACAACAGTGACGTCCGCCTTGGCGACCTGGTCCAGCCGGGGCAGCCGGGCGTAAGTGGCGGCACCCGCGTAGCGCGGAATGCGGGATGAATCGATGGGGCCAAGGTTGCCATTGGCCTCGATGCGCAGCTCTTCCAAAGGAAAGCCCCTCCTTCGAGGATTGACCGACGGGTGTGACAGCCATCATACACGCGAAGTTGCCTCTCGTGCATCAAATGTTTACAAAATCACCCTGGCCGGGGCGGGCGCGACGCTCCTGCGGGGCCGGCCCGACGCTCCTGCCCAGTTACTCCCACCGATCCGGCCGGCGCTCCCGGCGCGCCCCCGAGAATCCGGGCCCGGGGGCTGACTGCAGGCGCTGCGGCGTCGAGTAAGTGGGCAGGAGCGCAGGCCTGCCCCGGTCGCGGGTTATCCAGATAGCCCAATAACCGCGTTTCGATGCCGTGCGCCACCCCGTGCACTGGGTACATGGAGCCCCTCAATTACCTGGCCCAGCTGGGTGGAGTTGCCCGCCAGCCCCGACGCGGCGTGTATGTCCTTCCGGAATGCCGTCCAGAGCTCGAGACTGCGATCCGCCACAACGCCCGGGTCAGCTGTGCAAGCGCAGCCGGACACTATGGACTCTGGCTCCGGGAGCCGCCGGACCAGCACCACTTGGCCTGCAACCACGGCCACGGACACGGCTTCATCCGGCACCGTACGGTCCGGTTCGAGGGCCATCCGGCGCTGCCCCTGGCCGCGGTCGAGGACGTGGTGCTGCATGCCATGACCTGCCTCGCGCCACCGGCATCAACGGCCATCGCTACTTCGGCGATGCGCCTGCACGGCGTGCCCCTGGAATTGTTGAAGTCCCGGCTCACGGCCGACCGGTCCGGCCAAGTCCCTAAAGCGCTGCATCAGCTGGATGTGCGGGCCGAGTCCATCGTGGAGGTCGACGCCCAGCACTTGTTCCGCGCCAACGGAATTGGCTACGACGCGCAGGTCTACCTGCCCGGGATCGGCCGGGTCGACTTCCTGATCGAGGGATTCCTGATCGTAGAGGTGGATGGCGTCGCGTTCCATTCCAGCCGTAAGGCCGTGCGCCGGGACCTAGGCCGAAACAACGCCTCCACCCTGAGAGGCTTCGCCGTGCTCCGGTAAATGCCGGAGCACGTCTGGTTCGAACCGGAGCGCGTCCTGGCCGAAATCCGGGCCGTACTGTCCCGGCGTTCACAGCCCACAACCCCTGAAGCCTGACGCTCCTGCCCAGTTACTCCGGAGCCCACCCTTTCCAACACGCGGATTTCCGGGGCCCGCCAGGTCCGGCAGGCGGCCTGGCAGGGAGCAACCGGGAAGGAGCGCAACTGGAGGCGCTGGAGCTACCGGCTGGCGGCGGGGACCAGCACCCAGAGGACCTCGACGGCGTCGTCCGTGGGGTTGACCCAGGTGTGCGGCTCCCGGCCGGGGAAGGTCACGGTGTCCCCCGAATGGAGCTCGAACTCCTCGTTGGTGAGGATCAGCCGGATGCTGCCCTTGACCACATGCAGCACGTCGACGTCGCAGTCCACTGCGTAGAGCTCGGATTCACCGCGGCCGCGCGGCTCGATCACGGCCTGGATGATTTGGACGCGGCGCTCGGAGCGGGCGGTCAGCAGCCGCTCCACGATCCCCTCGCCACCGAGCGAAATCCGGGGTCCTTCATTCTGCTTGGTGAGATGCGTTTCCGGGGCCGCAAACAGCTCGCCGATCGAGATGGACAGCACCTGGCACAGCGTCACGAGGGAGGCGACCGAGGGTGACGTCAGGTCCCGCTCCACCCGGCTCAGGAAGCCCTTGGTCAGCCCGGTGGCATCGGCCACCTGCTCGATCGTGAGGCGCTGCGACTGCCGCGCGGCGCGGATCCTGGACCCGATAGCAACGGGAACGTTGCTCGGTTCAACTGGTAGAGCCTTCATTTCGGAACCTTTCACGGCTGGCCGCTCGGCCCCTTCGATGGAGCACTACTCCTTCGTTGGAGCAATACTAGCGGGACCGGGACGCCGGAACGCCGGATACGCCGAAGCCACGGAATGCGTCTTGACTGTTACCGGGATCACAACATACTGTTTGGCAACAAGCGTTGCTTATTGGGCAATCATCGATGAGGCAAGTACCACTGTTTGCGAAGTGTTGGGCACCCCACCGGGTGTTCCCCCATCAGTCCGTCGTAAAGCGGCGGACCTTCATGCGTGCTGGTGCGCGCCGGCGGGTCCGGCCCTGATCCGAACAATTTCAAGGAGCCCCTCGTGGACGCAAATTTCGTTAACATCGCCATCGTGGTGGTGTATCTGGTCGCCATGCTGGCCTTCGGCTGGTGGGGTAAATCCCGCACGAAGAACAATAGCGATTTCCTGGTTGCAGGCCGCCGCCTCGGGCCGTTCCTCTACACCGGCACCATGGCCGCCGTCGTGCTGGGCGGAGCCTCCACGGTCGGCGGCGTTGGCCTCGGCTACAGGTTCGGCATCTCCGGCATGTGGCTGGTAGTCGCGATTGGCGCCGGCGTCCTGCTCCTGAGCCTGTTGTTCGCCAGCACCATCCAGAAGCTGAAGATCTACACCGTCTCCCAGATGTTGAGCCTGCGCTACGGCAGCCGGGCCACGCAGACCTCGGGCATCGTAATGCTTGCCTACACGCTGATGCTGTGCGCCACTTCCACCGGCGCCTACGCCACCATCTTCGTGGTGCTCTTCGGCTGGGACCGAGCGCTGGCCATCGCCATCGGCGGCGCGATCGTGCTGGTCTATTCGACGATCGGCGGCATGTGGTCAATCACCCTGGCAGACCAGGTCCAGTTCGTCATCAAAACCGTCGGCATCTTCTTCCTGATGCTGCCCTTCACACTCAACGCAGCCGGCGGCCTGGACGGCATCCGCGCCCGGGTTGACGCCAGCTTCTTCCAGATTGACGGCATCGGCATCCAGACCATCATCACCTACTTCGTGGTCTACACCCTGGGCCTGCTGATCGGCCAGGACATCTGGCAGCGCGTCTTCACCGCCAAGACCCCCACCGTTGCGCGCTGGGGCGGCGCCACCGCCGGTATCTACTGCATCCTTTACGGTGCGGCGGGCGCCCTGATCGGCCTCGGCGCCCGCGTTGCCCTGCCGGACATCGACGTCAAGGCCCTGGGCAAGGACGTTGTTTACGCCGAGGTCGCCACGCAGCTCCTGCCGATCGGCGTCGGCGGTCTTGTGCTCGCCGCAGCCGTCGCCGCGATGATGTCCACCGCCTCCGGCGCCCTGATCGCCGCCGCCACCGTGGCCCGTGCCGACGTCGTGCCCTTCGTCGCGAGCTGGTTCGGCAAGACCATCAACACCGATGACACGGACAACCCGGAGCACGATGTCAGGGCCAACCGCATGTGGGTCCTGGGCCTCGGGATCGTGGCGATCGTCATCGCCATCATCACCAAGGACGTGGTCGCGGCGCTGACTATCGCCTACGACATCCTCGTCGGCGGCCTCCTCGTCGCCATCCTCGGCGGCCTTATCTGGAAGCGCGGCACCGGCGTGGCAGCGGCCGCCTCCATGGCGGTCGGTTCAGTCATCACTCTTGGCACCATGATCATCCTGGAGGTCAACGCCGAGGTTCCGCTGGAGGGTATTTACGCCAACGAACCGATCTACTTCGGTCTGGCCGCGTCCGCGATCGTCTACATCGCCGTCTCGCTGCTGACCACGCCGACGGATCCCGCCGTGATGGCCAACTGGCATCGGCGCGTCGCCGGCGGCGCCGTCGTCGTCGAAGAAGAGCAGGCTCCGGTCCGGACGCACTAAGGGGCTGTGTTCACCGCGGCACCCTCAGGGGCAGCGGGTTAAAGGTCGACGGCGGCGCTTCCCTTCCGGGGAGGCGCCGCCGTCGCCCTCTGCCGGCAGGAGTGCTGCGCCGCTCAGTCCCCGTCTTCCGGTTCACGGAACTCGTCCGCGTCCAGGGGCACAACCCGCTCGTCCCCGGTAGCGACGGACTCGTCCACCTCCCCCTCCTCGTCCCAGGTCTCATCGTCGATCGGGGTGTCCTCGGCATAGTCGTAGGCCGGATCGGACTCGACGGCATCCCTCACCGGCTGGGTCAGATTTGAAGCCGGCTGCGATGCGGGATGCGATCCAGTGATGTCCATGGTGCTACCTCCATGCGCTCGGGCTGGCGGCGGTGATTCCGGGGAAACCGCCCTTGGGATTCATTCGAACACCGCTGTCCCACCCGGTCAAGGACCGCCCCGGCGGGAGTCCCGGCACGTGAGCGGAGGGGGCAGCCGGTTCCTCCGCGGGGCAGGCACTTTTACGGCTTGCCTCAACATTCCACTGAGGACTGCCAGCCGAAAATGCGCGGAATTACGGAGTAGTCTGGAGACGCAATGGGGCCGAACCATGCCCCATCAAGCCCAGGAGCTTCCGTGCCTCAGCGCGCCCCATCTGATCCATTCAACCCGGAACCCCGCCCCCGTGAACCCGGTCAATCGCCCCGCCCGGAGACGCAGGCCGCGGTGCCGCCGGCTGTCCCCGCGCCGGGCTCGGCAGACATCAAGCGGTGGCGGCAGTACCTCGCGGACGAACGGGCCGAAGCCTCCGTCTACCGCGACCTGGCGCAGAACCGCCGGGGTGAAGAGCGTGCCATCCTGCTCGCCCTGGCCGAGGCGGAGGGCCGCCACGAGGCGCACTGGCTCCAGCTGCTCGGCGGGCACGCGGGACGGCCCCGCCCCGCCTCGCTCCGCAGCCGGTTCCTGGGCTTCCTGGCCCGCCACTTCGGCTCGGTCTTTGTCCTGGCCCTCGCGCAGCGGGCCGAGAGCCGCTCGCCGTACGCCACTGATCCGTCTGCCACTCCCGCCATGGTCGCCGACGAGCAGATCCATGAGGAAGTGGTCCGCGGACTCGCCACCAGGGGCCGCAACCGCCTGGCCGGGACCTTCCGCGCGGCCGTTTTCGGCGCCAACGATGGCCTGGTCAGCAACCTTTCCCTCGTGATGGGCATGGCGGCCTCCGGTGTGGCCAGCTCCGTGGTGCTCCTCAGCGGTGTAGCCGGGCTGTTGGCCGGGGCACTGTCGATGGGGGCGGGCGAGTTCATCTCCGTCCGCTCCCAGCGTGAGCTCCTCGCCGCGACCCGCCCCACCCAGATCACCCTGGCCGCGGCGCCCTCGCTGGATATCGAACACAATGAGCTGCTGCTCGTCTACCTGGCCCGGGGCATGTCCAGGGATGCGGCCGCGCACCGCGTCGCGGAGCGGATGGGCCTGCTGGACTGCGACTGCGATCCCAGCCTGTCGCTGCAGCCGGAACGTCCGGAGACCCGTGACGAGCACGAGGCTATCGGGACCGCCTGGGGCGCGGCGGCGTCGAGCTTCTGCTTCTTCGCCTCCGGTGCGATCGTGCCGGTCATCCCGTTCGTGCTGGGCATGACCGGCGTTCCGGCGCTCGTGGTCTCCGCGGTCCTGGTGGGGCTGGCACTTCTCTCCACCGGCGGCGTCGTGGGCCTGCTTTCCGGCACCTCCCCCACGTCCCGCGGCTTCCGGCAGCTTGCCATCGGCATGGGCGCTGCCGGCGTCACGTACCTGCTGGGCCTGGCCTTCGGCGCGGTGGTCGCGTAGTGGAGAGTCCTGGGTTCCGGGACCGGACAGCGCGGCGCAGCCGCCCACACGCCGTGCTGCGGATTGTCCGCGGCCTGAGCGCTGCGGCCCTGATTGCCGGCACCGCCTTCCTGGCCGCCGGATTCGTCGCCGGCGACCCGGTACTCACCGGACTCTTCGAGGTCAGCCGCGGATCGGGATCGAATGCACGTCCCGGCGCAGCCCCCGGCCCGCCGGTGGCAGGACAGACCGGTCAGCAGTCCGGCGCCGCGCGGAATTCCCGGACGGACACTCCCACGCCGGGATTCGAAGAGCAGGACGAACCGCTGGCCCGGCCCCAGGCGCCGGCCGTTGCCAGCACATCGTTCAAGTTCCTGGCCACGAACGACGACGGCACCCCGGTGGGCTATTCGCCGTGCCGGCCGCTGCACTATGTGGTCAACGCCGGACTCGCGCCGGCGGGCACCGAACGCCTCGTCGACGACGCTATCCGGACCGTCTCGCGCGCCACCGGCATCACGTTCATCAATGACGGCGCCACTACCGAGGCGCCGTCGCAGGAACGTATGCCCTACCAGCAGGCTGCCTATGGGGACCGTTGGGCGCCGCTGCTGATTGCGTGGACCACCCCGGAACAGGCTCCGCAGCTCAAGGGCCCCGTCATCGGCACCGGCGGCAGCACGCATTTCAGCTTCGGCGACGGGCCCAAGAGCTTCGTCACCGGCAGCCTCGAACTCGATGCCCCGCAGATCGCCGAGGACCTCGGCCGGCCTGACGGCGCCGACTATGCCACCGCCGTGATCCTGCACGAACTGGGCCACGTCATGGGCCTGGAACACGTGGACGACCCGGTGCAGCTCATGTATCCGGAGATCGGTGCCCCGGACGGCCTGGCCGCCGGGGACCTGTTCGGCCTGCGCGAGCTGGGCCGCGCCCAGTGCCGCAAGGACCTTTAACCGCAGCGGCCCAGGACGGCGAGCGCTTCCTCCACGGTGTCCACGAGGAAGATCCTGTTCTCCATCGGCCGGCCGGCGGCGAGGCTCTGCAGCAAAGGCCACGCCGGGAAGCGGCGCAGCCAGTGCTCCTCCCCCACCAGCACCATCGGCACGATGGTTTCCGGGGTGCCGTAGTAGTTCTCGCAGGCGTCCTGGAAGATCTCCTGCACCGTGCCGCCCGAGCCCGGCAGAAACACAATTCCGCCGTTGCACAGTTCCAGCAGAACGGCCTCGCGGACGGCGTTGGCGAAGTATTTGGCAATGTGGGTGGCGAAGAAGTTGGGCGGCTCATGGCCGTAAAACCAGGTGGGGACGCCGAGCGACGGCGTTCCGCCCGGATGGCGTTCGACGACGGCGGCCGCCGCCCGCGCCCACGCCGACACCGACGGCAGGAAGGCGGGCACCGCGGCAAGGCCGTCCAGGGCCCGCCGGAATTCCGGCTCTGACGCCTCGCTCAAGTAGGCGCCGAGGTTCGCGGCTTCCATAGTTCCCGGCCCGCCGCCGGTGGCGACGACCTTGCCATCCCTCGCCAGCAGCCGGCCGAGCCGCGCGGCTTCCTCGAAGACCGCCGTCCCGCGGCGGGCGTCGTGGCCGCCCATAACGCCCACCATGGTCCGGCCCACGCACAGTTCCGAGCGGGTCAGCTCGTCGAGGGCATCGCCGATCGAATGGTCGTGCAGGGCGGCGGCCAGGGTGGCGTCGAGACGGTGGCGCTGGCCCGGCCGGATACTCCACTGGTACACCATGGCATCCGGGGTGTCCTCGCAGCGTGAGTCGGCAATGCCTTCATAGAGCTCGTGCGGGGTGTAGAGCTGCCCGCGGTAGGGGTTGAACGGCACGGTTTCGAGTCGGGGGAAAATCAGGGCGCCGCGGCTGCGCAGCGTATCCTCCACGCCGTCGTCGAAAGTGCAGCCGAGGAAGATCGCGCCCTGGGCCCGCATGGCCTCGAGCTGTGGCGTCCGTCCGCGCAGGTCCAGCGATTGCGCATGCCAGCCGTGCATGGTTCTGGCACCGGCCGCAACCAGCCGGTCAAAGCTGTCGAGGCTCTCGACCTCCAGGGTGCGCGGGCTGGGGTGCAGGCTGCGGGCGGCGGTCATAGGGCCAGCCTAGACTTCAGCTCCGCCCGGCATGCGCAGACGACCGGTCTGCATAGCCACCCATCGGTCAGCGGGGCTGGACTCAACCCGAAGCTGCCCCCGCCGGAAACCGGCGGAGGCAACCGGGCCGGGGCCCGGCTCCGGGTCAGGAAACCTGAAGGCCGCCGTTGATGTCATAGGTGGCGGCGGTGATGTAGCCGGAGTCCTGACCCAGCAGGAAGGCAATCAGGGCCGCCACTTCCTCGCGGGTGCCGACCCGGCCCATCATGATGCCCTCGGAGAGCTGGGCCTTGCGCTCATCGGTGAGGGTGCCACCCATGATGTCGGTGTCGATCGGGCCGGGGGCAATCGCATTGACCGTGATCCCGAACTCACCGACCTCGCGGGCTAAGGCGCGGGTGAACCCGAGGATTCCGGCCTTGGTGGCGCTGTAGGCAACTTTCGAGAACGTCCCGCCGCCCCGCTGGGCGGAGATGGAGGAGATACTGACGATCCGCCCGAGCTTCCGCTCGATCATGCCCTTGAGGACCCGCTGCGAAACGATGAAGGTTCCCCGCATATTGATCGCAAAGACCTTGTCCCACTCCTCGACGGTAGTTTCCATAAACGTCGTCGGAGAGCTGATGCCCGCCAGGTTGGCCAGGGCGACAATCGGCGGAAGCGAGTCTTCGACCTCGGTGATGGCCCGGTCAACGGAGGCCGCATCAGACACGTCCGCCCCAACGCCGACGGCCTTGACCGCTCGGTTGGAACCGATCTCCGCGGCGGCTGCCATGGCGTCCTCCGCGTTGATGTCAAGGATGGCGATGGACCACCTCTCGCTGGCCATCCGGTCAGCGGCGGCGCGGCCTATGCCGCGAGCCGACGCGGCGCCGGTCAGGACAACGGTGCGTTCGGTGGGGAAAGTGGTTGTAGTCATTGTGTGTGGTTCCTTTGGAGATCTTGGTATTAGGAGGACTTGGCGGTGGCCGTGGAGTCAGCGTCCATCCCGGCGTCCGCGGCAACTGCAGAGTCCAGGGCGGCATCGCCTTCGGGGCGTTTGCGGGCGTAGAGGTAGGTCGCCACCGCCGTGATGCACAGGCAGAAGGACAGGAACAGCAGGCCGCTCTGATTGTTCCCCGTGGCGTCGTTCAGGAGCCCGACGGCGTATGGGGCAACGAACCCGCCCAGATTGCCCAGCGAGTTGATCAGGGCCAACCCGGCGGCCGCGGCCGCTCCCGTCAGTGCAGCAGAGGGCATGGAAAGGAACGGTGCGATCGCGCCGTAGATGCCCATGGCCGAGGCCGTCAATCCGATCATGGCCAGAATTGGGTTGACGGGCAGCAGGTATCCTGCGGCCAGCAAGCCCATCCCGGCCAGCACCATGCTGACGGCGGTGTGCCAGGCACGCTTGCCGGTCCGGTCGGCGCGCTTGCTCCAGAAGTACACAAACACGGCGGCCACGGTGTAAGGGATCAACACGATAAAGCCGACCTGGGCCGTGGAGAACTTACCCAGCGCGGAGACTATGGTGGGCATCCACAGTCCCAGTCCGTAGATCCCGCAGACCAGCCCGAAGTAGAGGGCAGAGTAGGTCAGGGTGCGCTTGTCCTTGAGGCCGGCCAGGAAGTTGTGGTTGCCGGAGCCGGACTTGACGGCCAGTTCTTTGTCCATGGTGGTAGCAAGCCATTCGCGCTCATCGTTGCTGAGCCACGTGGCATCCCGCGGACGGTCGGTCATGAGGATGGGAGTGAGCAGGCCCAGGAGGATGGCGGGGATGCCTTCGATGATGTACAGCCATTGCCAGCCCTGAAGGCCCATGAGTCCGTCCATCTGCAGGAGCAACCCGGAGACCGGGGCGCCCAGGGCGTTGGACACTGGCTGGGCCAGAATGAAGATGCCAAGCACCGTCACACGCTGTGCGGCGGGGAACCAGAGCGTCAGGTAGAAAAGGATGGCCGGGAAGAACCCGGCTTCCGCCGCCCCCAACAGGAACCGGATGACGTAGTAGGTGGTTTCGCCGTTCACCAGGCACATGGCCGTGGCGAAGATGCCCCAGGTAATAAGGATGCGGGCCAGCCATTTGCGGGCACCGAACCGGTACATTCCGGCGTTGCTCGGGACCTCAAGGAGCGCGTAGCCAAGGAAGAAGATTCCGGCGCCCAGCCCGTACGCGGCGGCGTTCAGGCCGATGTCCTCGCTCATGGTGAGTTTGGCGAAGCCCACGTTGTTGCGGTCAAGGTAAGCAACGAAGTAGAGCAGGACAATCAGCGGCATAACGCGGCGGCGGACCTTGCGGAGCGTACGCTCGCCGAGTTCGCCGAGTCCTGTGGACTTTAGGGGGTGTGAAGTCATCATCGACCTTCTGTCTAACGGAGGCCTGCACCTTTCGACGGTGACGGGAATCCGTGGGGATGTTTGGGAGGCTCAGTCCAGCTCGACCCGGGGGTCCGATTCGGCTTAAGTCAGATGTCAGACATCTGTCTGAACGACATGAGAAAAAGCATAGGAGAGTGATGTGGATTACGTCAAGCCCCTGCTAGCGCGCGGTACGACGTCAGGACTGATATGTCACGGCGTTGCGGTGTGTACGTAGCGTTCGTAGTCCCGGTAGGTCTGCTCCATGTGTTCGTCCATGGCGCGGCGGGCCAGCTCGACGTCGCCGCTGAGGATGCTGTCCATGACCTTTTGGTGGTACTCGATTGCGTGTAGCTGGATCTCCGCGACGGCGGACGTCTCACGCCGCGTCACGTAAAGGAGCTGTCCCAGCTGCGCGAACAGCGCCCGGACAAAAAGGTTGCCCGAAGCCTTTAGCACGACGTCATGGAAGCCGATGTCCGCCGCCACGAAGGCATCCAGGTCGCGGGAATCATAAAAGCGTTTCATGTCCGCGATGCACGAGCGCATCTGGTGGGCATGCTCGGGAGTATGGTGTTTGGCCGCCAGCGCGGCCGCCCCGGTTTCCACCATGCGGCGCATCTCAATGAGCCCCACGGCCACCTGCTCCGCCCCGCTGCCATGCGAGGCGGCCTTGAAGATCGCGTCCAGCCCGGTCCAGTTGTCAGTGGGATTGACGAAGGTTCCGCGGCCGGCTTTCACGTAAAGGATGTTCTGCGCCCGCAGAACCTTCAGCGCTTCACGCACCGTGAGACGGCTGACGTCGTAGGCTTTGGCGATGTCCGCTTCTGGCGGAATGGCCTCGTGGGGCTGCAGTTTGCCGTCGAGGATGTCGGCGAGGATGCCGTCAACGAGATCGTCCACGAGTGTCCTGCGGCCCATCACGGTTCCCACCTTCAGTCTTGCTCGTTGCTCCCGGTGCCATCCACACTACATAAACCGCCGGACGGACCGTGCACCGCCGCCGGCTGCACGGCCCCTATCAGCGCCGCGTTTGGCGTCAGGAAACCACCGCGTCGTCCGAATCGCGCCCCGCGGCGTTGGCCAGGTAGGCGTCAAGCTTGGCGAGGGTCTGTTCGATGTTGGCCGGGTGGCGGCGGACGAAGCCGGCCAGGCGCAGGAGAATCCTGGCGCGCACTTCCCTTGCATCCCATTGTTCGGTGACCAGGGTGCCGGGATTGCCAGCGTCGTCGGCGTCGGGCTCCAGCACGTAGCGCCAGATGTGGCCGCCGAAGTGCCGCCAGGCGATCCGGCGGCCTTCCTCGAATTCACAGACGGTGTTGAGGATCTTGTAGTCCAGCCTCATGTTCATGTCCATGCCGAACTTCGCGCCGAGGGCCAGCCGCTCCGGGCCGCGCGGCTGGGCACCTTTAACGGTGTCGGAGCCGTCGATCACGCTGTGCAGTGCTGGGGTGGCGAGCACCTCAAAGATGGCTTCCGGGGCGGCGGCGATGAAGCGGCTGCGGGACACAAGATATCTGTTTGTCATTCGGCAATCCTAGCCCGGGGCGACGTGTTGCAGACCAATCCAGGCAGCCTCCGCCCCTCTCCCGCAGCAGCCAGACCCGCATCAGCGTCCCTGTCCGCCTCGGCAGTTCCGCGGACCCGGAAACGCGCGTGGTGGAAGCCAGCCACCTCTTCGGCTGCATCGTGGAACTGGTGCACGACGGCGGCGGCGAACCGGCGCTGCTCACCGCGGCGCCGGCCCCCGGGCAACTGGCAGACCGGCGCGGCAGGCGATCGACGGCGTCGCTCTCCCGGGCGGGGGGTGATCTGCCGGTCGCCGGGCTGGACGGAAACGACCGTAGCGGCACGGACATCTACGAGGCAGGTGACGGGAACTCAGGAACTCAACGGCCGACCACGCAAAACGCTTGGTTGGGATTCCCCGGCCGAGCGCCTGCGTGTTCTACTCACCGGCTGGACATCGGATCGGTGCTGCGGCGATCCCTGAATCCGCCATGTCCCTGCAGTGGCCCCTGTGGCAGCGAGGTCAGTGCCAGTTGCTGATCTTGACGTCGCGCGGCTCCGGGTTGCCGGTGCCGGACTCGAGAAGCGACTTCAGGCTCATCAGAAAGACGGCCCACTTGGTGCTGCAGTGGTACATGAACTCGACCGGCTCCTTCCAGCCAACGTGGCTCAACAGGACGATGGAGTACTCACCTTCCTGCTTGATCTCCCAGTTCACAGTGGTGCCGATCCACTCGGCCGGGCCGTTGACGACCTGCCAGAGGACGCGCTCTGCCGGTTTGAGCTCGGCGACCTGCATGTCGAAGCCACCGGGCTCGAAGCGGAACTCGATCACTCCGCCGACCTCGACGGATCCCTTCGTGTCGCTGGCCCACCAGCCGGACAGGCCGTCGAGCGTGGTCAACGCGTTGTAGACCTTGTCCGGGGACGAGTCCTTGACGCCGATCCTGTGGAGGATGTCCACCATGTCCTACTCCTTCGTCTGGTCTTGGTTGGTCTGGTCTTGAGTGCGCTGGATCGCCTCGGCGATCCGCTTGATGCGCCGCAGCCGTGCGTCCCAGGCCGTCCCGACCGCGGCCAACTGGGCCACAGCGCGGGCGAACTGCACGCCGTCGACGCGATAGCGCATCTCGCGACCGGCGGGTGCGGCCTGGACCAGGCCGGCGCGGTCCAGCACGCCGAGATGCTTCGCGACCGCTTGACGGGTCACCGGCAGGTGCTCGCTGAGGCTTGTGGCTGTTCCATCGCCATCAGCCAGGAGCAGGTCGAGCATCCGACGACGCGTGGGGTCCCCGATCGCCGACCAGAGGTCGTCGTCCACCGCGACCGTCATGACGACGACACCAGCCGTGCGACGTACTCACCGAGACGGGGGACGAAGTAGTCCCAACCCTGGCCGTGCTCCTGGTAGGCCTGCTCCAGAGCGGCCGCTTCCCAGCCCCGCTCGCGGAAGCCGGTCTCGGTCATCCTCACGCGGGTCCCCTTCCCCGACGGCTCGAGGTCGAAGGTCACCAGCAGCGAATTGCTCGGCCCTGGCAACGCTCCCGCCTCGTAGACCCAGCGGAATGAAAAGCGGCGCGGCGGCTGGGCGTCGACGACCATGATCGGAACGACCAGCGCCTCTTCGGGTGCCTCGCGATGGAAAACGATCCGGCCCGTAGCGCCGGCCTTCGGCTCGATCTCCACCTCGTCCGGCCACCATTCCTTGAGGTGCTCGGGACTGCTGACGACCTCGAAGACTACCTCAGGGGAGGCGTCCACGTGGATCTCGCGCTCGATGCTTCCGTACTCCATGGTCATCCTTCTTTCTGCAACGTTTGGTTGCACATCACGGTAGTTCGTGGAAACCAGATGCGCAACCCTTGGTTGCATCTGCATCTTTCAGTCGCTGACAGTCCCGTCTTCGGTCGCTATGACCGCGGCCGCAGTGGGTGCGTCCGCGCCCCGCCGTCCAGCCACCACATGAGCTGGACTGGCTATGGACCGGAAAGAAAAAGCGAAGCGTAAGCTAGTAGTTGCAGACGCGCTATTTGTTGTTGCACCAACAAATATGCCGCGCCAGCAACTAAACTGACGGGCTGCGTGCGTTCTCGGCTGTTCGGGACGGGGCAGACCGGTCTGAAGGGAATAAACTAATGGGCATCAAGGACCGCGCTGTTGAGGTCCGGGCACACGGCTGGCGGACACTGGCGGCCTTGCACGGATTGATTGAGACGGAGCTGGAACGCGCCCTGCAGGCTGTGGCGCAACTATCCGTCGTGGAGTACACAGTGCTGCACGCGCTGAGCCGGCAGGATGGCTGGCACATGAGGATGCAGCAGTTGGCGCGCGCCACCGCGTTGAGCGCCAGCGCTACCACACGCTTGGTCAACCGGCTCGAGGACCGGGGCCTGCTGACCCGGATCCTGTGCGTGGACGACCGCCGCGGCATCTACACCGAACTCACCCCGAACGGGATCGCGCTCCTGGAGCAGAGCCGGCCAGTCCACGACGCCACGCTGGAGCGGGCCCTCGCAGAGGCGCATGAGGTACCGGAACTGGCGCCGCTGGTGGATGCCCTCCCCCGGCTGCACGCCCACGTGTAGCTCCAACTCCCTCGAAGGCGCCTCAAATTCCCCGCCTGAGCGCAAGGGGCTACTCCGGGGTTGGGCCAAAAGAACAACGCGGGGTCACTTCGCGCCCGTCCCGGGGTACAGGATGGGCGCGAAGTGACCCCGCGTTGCTTTTTGGGAAGCCCGGCGGAACGGGCTACCGGGTGAAGGCGGAACTACGGGCCGTGCCGTCGTAGCCGCCGGCAGGGGGCTTGAGCCCGTAAATCCCGCCGACGGTCGGCGCGACGTCGGCGGTCCGGGCAGCCTCGGAAGACACCGACCCCCGCACCACCAGCGGGCTGCCGCCGGCTACGAAGAACGGAATGGGCTCCGTGGCCGGGTGCCCGTGGTTGCCCGGGATCGGGTTGGACGCGACGTACGGGTCGGCGAAGCGCCAGCCCGCGCGACAATATGCCACCAGGTCACCGGCCTCGGCCCCCAGCCGGAGGTCCGCCGGCCTGTTGACCGACAGCACGCCTTCATGCGCGCTGACCAGTTGTTCGACGGCGGCCAGGCCGGCCGTGCGGTCCGCGTCGGGGCCCGTCCAGTAGAGCAGGTCGGCGCCGCCGTTCTGGGCAATCCTGACGTTGGACTGCAGCTCCGGGCGGGACTGGAGGATCAGGTTGATCGAGATGACGTTGCTGGGGACGGACCAGTCCATGGAGTGGTCTGCCAGGACCATGATCACGCTGGAATCCCAGGTACCTGCGCCCTTGAGATGGTCGATGAAACGGCCCACCTGTATGTCTGTGGCCGCCAGTGCCGCCTCACGTGCCGCCCGCAGCGTGGTGCCGGACAGGTCGGAGTGGCCCACACGGTCGATGTCGCCCAGGTTGGTGAATACGAAGTCCGGGTCCGGACCGCTCACCATCGCCAGAAGTGCGTCCATGGTGGCAGCGTCGGGTGCGTGGCCGGTCACCGGAAGCACCGGCCGGGGTTCCCACCGGTAGCTGGCCCGGGCACCGAAGATGCCGTAAAGGTACTCCTTGCTGAGCACCGATCCGGTCGTGAGCCCGCGGTTCTGCAGCCGCTCCAAAAGGGTCGGAAAGTGCAGGTCCGTGGACCGGTCCAGGTCGCGGACCATGCCTTCGGCCCGGTCGAAGATGGCGTTGGCCGGCACGCCCGAACGGTCCGGGCGCACCCCCGTCATCATCATGACGTGGTTGGGAATGGTCTCCATCAACGGCAGCGAGCGGGCGGCGGGGAAATTGGTGCCGGCGTCGCGCAGGGCAGCCAGCCTCGGCGTCTGGGCGGGCGTGATCTCATCCGGCCGGCAGCCGTCCACCACCAGCACATAGCAACGGGTCCGTCCCGCGGCGGGGGCGGCCCAGGCCGTGCCCTGCGCCGCGGAAAGGACGACGGCGGCACCGCCGGCAGCGGCGAGTTGCAGGAACTGCCGGCGTCCCGGCGTCGTAAGTTCGCTGCCGGCGGGTGTGCCCTGCTGCGGTGAACGGCTCACTGGAGTCCTCCTTGGGCCGGCGTGACCTTGCCGGTATTGGCTTGCACCTTGAACGATGTGGACAGCGTTGATCCGGAACTGGCGGAGGTCCGTTCGGCCAGGACGTACCAGTCCATCCGGACTCCGGCGGCCGTCACGTCCAGAACGGAGTAGCCGTGCGAGTCGAAGTCCAGGTATTTCACGTGCGGATTGGCCGCCTTGAAGGCGTTCTCGACGGCGACGGATGCGGTCCGTGGCGGAACGTTGAGGATGTCGTCGAGGTTGTCGCTCGTCACGGAGGTGCAGACCAGCTCCGCGGCCACGGAGTCGCCGGTGGCCGGGTAGGTAGCCGGGTCCGCTGGGATGTCGCAGGCCCAGCCGGAGTGGATATCGCCGGTGAGGAAGACCGTGTCCTTGACGGCGTTGTCGCGCAGGTGGCGGACCACACGGTTGCGGTCCGCCTCGTAGCCGTCCCACTGGTCCACGTTGTACGGCACGCCGCCGATGCTGGTACCGCCCACCAGCTTTTGCACCCCCGCCAGTTCGGCGGTGTTCAGGGTCGAGGGGAAGCGGACGGGTGCGATCATGACCGGGTTGCCCACCAGCTTCCATTGCGGGCCGGAGGATTTCAGGTTGCCCAGCAGCCAGTCCATCTGGGCGGCGCCCGTGATGGTGCGGGCGGGACTGCTGATCGCGGAATCCGCGCCGTTGGCGGCCTGCTGATCCCGGTAGGAGCGCAGGTCCAGCATGGACAGGCTGGCCAGGGAGCCGAAGTCCAGCCGCCGGTAGAGCTGGCCGCCCGGCTCGTAGCGGACGGGCATCCACTCGGCATAAGCCCGGTGTGCGGCGGCGACGCGCTCGCGCCAGGCGCCTTCGGCACCCTCGGTATGGTTTTCGGCGCCGCCCTTCCAGGCGTCATTGGCCGATTCGTGGTCGTCCCAGGTCACGATGAACGGGGCCGCGGCGTGCAGCGCCTGGAGGTCGGCATCCGTCTTGTACTGGGCATGACGACGGCGGTAGTGCGCCAACTGGGTCATCTCGAGGGCGGGATCGTGCGGGCGGACCACGACGTCGCGGGCCTGGTAGTCGCCGGGTGCATATTCGTAGAGGTAGTCGCCCAGGTGAAGGACGGCGTCGAGATCGCCACGTGCGGCCAGGTGGCGGTACGAGGAGAAGTATCCCGCCTGCCAGTTGGCGCAGGACACCACACCGAACTGCAGCCGCGCCACCGCGGCGCCGGCGGCCGGTGTGGTCCGGGTCCGGCCCACGGGGGAGCTCTCCTGCCCGAGAGTGAACCGGTACCAGTAGCTCGTGGCGGGAGCCAACCCGGCGGCCACCACCTTCACGGTGTGGTCCCGGGCCGGGCCGGTGGCCGCAGTACCGCGGGCCACCACTTTCTTAAAGGCTGCATCTGCGGAAATTTCCCATCCGACCAAGACGTCGGGGCCGGCACCGCTGCCGGGTAGCGATTCCGGGGTGGGCGTGACGCGGGTCCACAGCAGCACACTCCCCGGCATGGGATCTCCTGAGGCGATCCCGTGGCCAAAGAGGCCGGTTTCAGAGGCGGAAAACGCGCCCGCGGGGGTGCCGGTGGCCATGGTTCCGGCCACGGCGGCGACCCCTGCTGTACGCAGTACTTGACGACGAGTAAAGGTAGTCATGCTTTCCAGTATCCGGATGATTCCGCCACTGACCGGCGGTTTTTCGCGCAGTTAACCGGATATTCGCTAAGTGTTTTCCGTGACGCAGTGCCGTCAGCGCGGCAAACCCCTTGTCATACTGTGGGCCCCGTCCTACTCTTAAACAACCAAAGGGTTGATCAAAGAATACATTGATCACAAGAGGCTGACGGGGAGGTGGGATGCCGTTGGACATATGCGACGACGAGCTGCTCGACTCGGCGTTCCTCGCCCTCGCCGACCCCGTCCGTCGCCGCATGATAGCCCGGCTCAGCAGGGGCCCGGCCACCGTTAATGAACTGGCGGAACCTTTCGCGATCACCAAGCAGGCGATCTCGAAACACATCCAGGTCCTCGAGCAGGCACAGCTGGTCACGCGCACCCGTGACGCCCAGCGCCGGCCCGTCCACCTGAACCCCGCACGGCTGGAGGCGCTCACCGCATGGATCGACCAGTACCGGCTGGTCCGCGAGGGGCAGTTCCGCAGCCTTGACGCCGTACTCCAATCCAACGCCGCGGCACGCGGCACCCAGGCTAAGGACTTGTCATGACCAACGCCCTGAAAGTCACTGTCCCGGAGGGTCTGCCCTTCATCGATATTGAGCGGGAGTTCGACTTCCCCGTCGCCGATGTCTTCCGGGCCCACAAGGAACCCGAACTCGTTGCCCAGTGGCTTGGCCCGCGCGGTCTCACCATCGACGTCCACCACTACGATTTCCGCACCGGCGGCAGCTACAGCTATACCCACACGGGGCCGGACGGCGTGCCCTACAAGTTCAGCGGCGTGTTCCACACGGTCCGCGAGAACGAGTTCGCCATTCAGACCTTCGAGTTCGGCGGTTACCCGGACGTCGTCAGCATCGAGTTCCTCACCCTGGCGGACCTCGGCGGCGGACGCACCCGGCTGACCGCCCACGCGGTCTACCCCAGCATGGAGGCCCGCGACGGCATGGCACAGTCCGGCATGGAAGGCGGCCTGTCCGAGGCCTACGAGCGGCTCGACGAACTCCTCGCCGGCGCCAAAGTCTGAGGGCGCAGCGCCACTTCACGGCAGCGAACAGATCGGCAGCGTTCAGATCGACAGAGTACGACGTCGGCAGGCGACCTCCCAGGGACGGTGACCTGCCGCCGTCGTACTTCCCTTAAAAGGCAACGCGGGGTCACTTACGGCCCATCCCACCGGGTGGGACGGGCCGTAAGTGACCCCGCGTTGCTTGGTGCTGTGGTGCTCCGACCTTAGAGGGTTGCGAGGACTTCGCGCAGGAGCTTGGCGGTCTCGGACGGCGTCTTGCCGACCTTGACGCCGGCAGCCTCGAGGGCTTCCTGCTTGGCCTGGGCGGTGCCCGCGGAACCCGAGACGATGGCGCCGGCGTGGCCCATGGTCTTGCCTTCCGGAGCGGTAAAGCCAGCAACGTAGCCGACAACCGGCTTCGTGACGTGTGCCTTGATGTAGTCGGCGGCACGCTCCTCGGCGTCGCCGCCGATTTCGCCGATCATCACTATCGCCTTGGTCTCCGGGTCGGCTTCGAATGCCTCAAGGGCATCGATGTGGGTGGTGCCGATGACCGGGTCGCCGCCGATGCCGATGGCGGTGGAGAAGCCGAGGTCGCGCAGTTCGTACATCATCTGGTAGGTCAGGGTGCCCGACTTGGAGACGAGGCCGATGGGACCCTTGCCCGTAATGTTGGCCGGTGTGATGCCGACGAGGGCCTCACCCGGGGTGATGATGCCGGGGCAGTTCGGTCCGATGATGCGGGTGACCTGCTTGCTGTTGGCATCGACCTTGGACTGGGCCAGGGCCCAGAACTCGGCAGAGTCCTGGACGGGCACGCCTTCGGTGATGACGACGACCAGACCGATGCCGGCCTCGATGGCTTCAACGACGGCGTCCTTGGTGAATGCCGGCGGCACGAAGACGATGGACACGTCGGCGCCGGTCTCCGCCATGGCTTCCTTGACGGTGCCGAAGACGGTGATCTCGGTGTCTCCGTGCAGGACCGTGGTGCCGGCCTTGCGGGCGTTGACGCCACCAACAACGTTGGTGCCGGCCTTGAGCATCAGGGCGGTGTGCTTGGTGCCTTCGCCGCCGGTGATGCCCTGGACGATGACCTTGGAGTCCTTGTTCAGATAAATAGACATAGCTGAGTCCCTTTACTTCGCTGCGTTGGCGAGCTCGGCAGCCTTGTCGGCGCCCTCGTCCATGGTGGCGGCCAGGGTAACCAGCGGGTGGTTGGCCTCGGCCAGGATGCGGCGGCCTTCCTCGACGTTGTTGCCGTCGAGGCGCACTACCAGCGGCTTGTTCGCGGAGTGGCCCAGCTCGGCCAGCGCACCGACGATGCCCTTGGCGACGGCGTCGCAGGCGGTGATGCCGCCGAAGACGTTGACGAAGACGGACTTGACCTGCGGGTCGCCCAGGATGACGTCGAGGCCTGCTGCCATAACCTCTGCGGAAGCTCCACCGCCGATGTCCAGGAAGTTGGCGGGCTTGACGTTGCCGTGGTTTTCGCCGGCGTAGGCGACGACGTCCAGGGTGGACATCACCAGGCCTGCACCGTTACCGATGATGCCTACTTCGCCGTCCAGCTTGACGTAGTTGAGGTCCTGCGCCTTGGCCTTGGCCTCAAGCGGGTCGGCCGAGTCCTTGTCCTCAAGGTGGGCGTGCTTCGGGTGCCGGAAGTCGGCATTCTCGTCGAGGGAAACCTTGCCGTCGAGGGCAACGATGTCACCCGCGCCCGTCAGGACCAGGGGGTTGACCTCCACGAGGGTGGCGTCTTCCTTCTTGAAAACGTCCCAGAGCTTCAGGATGACGGCGGCGACCTTGCCGCGCAGTTCCTCGGCGAAGCCCGCAGCGGCGACGATTTCATCGGCCTTGGCCTGGTCGATGCCGACGGCCGGGTCGATCGCGATCTTGGCCAGGGCATCGGGGCGCTCAACGGCGAGCTGCTCAATGTCCATGCCGCCTTCGACCGAGCACATGGCCAGGTAGTTGCGGTTGGCCCGGTCCAGGAGGACGGAGAAGTAGTATTCCTCGGCGATATCGGCACCCTGGGCAATCATCACCCGGTGGACGGTGTGGCCCTTGATGTCCATGCCGAGGATGTTGGTGGAGTGTTCAAACGCCTCGTCGGCGGTCTTGGCGACCTTGACGCCGCCGGCCTTGCCGCGGCCTCCGGCCTTAACCTGGGCCTTCACGACCGTTACGCCGCCGATTTTCTCGGCAGCTGCCTTCGCTTCTTCAGGGGTGTGCGCTACGATGCCGGCAAGCACGGGTACACCGTGCGCCTCGAACATATCGCGCGCCTGGTATTCAAACAGGTCCACGGTTT
Organism: Pseudarthrobacter sp. HLT1-7; assembly: GCF_059383435.1. Lineage (NCBI taxonomy): Bacteria > Bacillati > Actinomycetota > Actinomycetes > Micrococcales > Micrococcaceae > Pseudarthrobacter > Pseudarthrobacter sp. HLT1-7. Next base: position 46,146 of record NZ_JBWZCH010000011.1, read on the forward strand.
AGTGTCCTTCTACGTCGAAGTAGTTTCTGTACAGCCGGACCCCACGTTCTCGCGGTTACCGGGCTGCGGAATAAACGCACCCTGCGGCTGGCTTGGAAACGAGCCACACGGCGCAATACTCCTTCCGGAACTCTAGTCGTTCCTTGGGACCGGCCCGTCCCAGAGTACCCGTTATGTGAGGAAGGACACTATTCTATTGAGCGTAGAAAAAGCCCTAGATTACGGGCTTTTTGGGGCGTCCGACGGCGCCTGGGAGGCCTGTTTACCGGCATCTGAGAAAAGCTCGTAACGGTCCCGCGACACAAAGAAAGCGACCCCGGCGGACACGTTTCCGCAGGCGACCCCGCCGTTGTACGCCGAGCAGCGGAGCCCGTTGCGCTCCAGGTTCTTGCCGTCGTCCAGGACGGGCAGTTGCGAAATCGGGCCGCTGCGGGTGCCCCCGGGGCCAAAAGCCGCTTCCTGCTGTGTGACCCCGGAGCGGCATTCGCCGTAGCTGGCCTTCGCAGGAGTGAGCAACGCGGCGCCGCCCAGGAAGCCCAGGCCGGTGCCTCCGCAGCTGTCGGTGGCGTCCTTCGCCTCCGGTGTCGGGTAGAGCGCCAGCCCGCAGTGCGCCACCGGCACGGTCGCCAGCTTGTTGTTGGCGCTGTCCGCGAAGCCGTTCTGTTCATACGGCAGGTTGAGGTGCTCGCCGCGTGCCGAGGTCAGCGAGCAGACCACGTTCCGGTCCGCGGTGACGAAGCTGAGAACCTCCTGCCCGACGGCGTACTTCGCGGCGTCTGTGAGGGGCGCCTGTTTAAGCTGCTCCAGCGCCGGCAGGGGCGGCGGCGGAACGTAGTCCGGGTCCTTCTGCGTGATGCTGCACGCCGAGGACGCCAGCAGGATGAGGGCGGCCATGATCCCCAGGAGTGCCCGTCGCATGGGCTCCATTATGCCTGCCGCGACCGCTTGGCCAGGCGGACACAAAGGCCGGCGGCGCTCAGGCATCGAGCTTGGTCAGCGGCGCGTAGCGGAGCAGGAGCCGCTTGTCACCGATCCCGAAGTTCACCTTGGCCACTGTTTTGTCGCCCGCGCCCTCGAGGGCCAGGACGGTGCCGTTGCCGAAACTCGTGTGGTTGACCTTGTCCCCCACGCTGACGGCGACGATTTCCTTTTGCGGTTGCACCCGGTTTTTGGCGATTGCCGCAGGGACGTCGGCATTGAAGCCGGCGGACGGGCCGGGCCCGGCGCCGCGGGCTCCGGCGCCCCAGGAGGACCCGCCGTAGCGGCTGGAGCCGACAGCGGACCCGCTCCCCCAGCTGCCGGTCTGGCGGTTGGACCCTTCGCGCCGCCATTCCACCAGCTCGGCCGGGATTTCCTCGATGAACTGGCTCGCCGGGTTGTACTGGCTCTGGCCCCACATGCTGCGGACCTCGGAACGGGTCAGGTAGAGCCGCTTCCGGGCCCGGGTCAGCCCCACGTAGGCCAGCCGGCGTTCCTCGGCCAGCTCCTTGGGGTCGGTGGCCGAGCGCTGGTGCGGGAACAGCCCGTGCTCCATGCCGGTCAGGAACACCACCGGGAATTCCAGGCCCTTGGCTGTGTGCAGGGTCATCAGGGTCACGACCCCGAGCCGCTTGGCTTCGGCGACGGCGGCCGCCAGGTCGTCGGCGTCACCGCCAGGGGCGTCCGGGATCTGGTCGGCGTCGGCCACGAGCGAGACCTGCTCGAGGAAGGCACCCAGCGAGCCCTCGGGGTTGTCACGTTCGTATTCACGCACGACGGCGACGAGTTCGGCGAGGTTTTCCACCCGGGACTCGTCCTGCGGGTCGGTGCTGGAGCGCAGGGTTGCAAGGTAGCCGGTCTGTTCCAGCACGGCCTCGATTGCGGCGGCCGCACCGGAGCCGGAGGCCACCTCCTCGAGATCGTCGAGCATCTTCACGAAGCCCTGCACGGCGTTGACGGAGCGGGTGGCCATGCCCGGCGCCTCGTCGGCGCGGCGGGCCGCGGCCATGAAGGATATCCGGTCCCGCTGGGCGAGGGAGGCCACGGCGCCTTCCGCGCGGTCGCCGATGCCGCGCCGGGGCTCGTTGAGGATCCGGCGCAGGTTCACGTCGTCGTCCGGGTTGATCAGCACCCGCAGGTAGGCGAGCGCGTCCTTGATCTCCTTGCGCTCGTAGAAGCGGGTTCCACCGACTACCTTGTACGGCAGCCCGACCCGCACCAGGACGTCCTCAATGGAGCGGGATTGGGCGTTGGTGCGGTAGAAGATGGCCACGTCGCCGGGCCGCAGATCGCCCTCGTCCTGCAGCCGGTCGATTTCCTTGGCGATGAACTGGGCTTCGTCGTGTTCGTTCTCGCCGACGTAGCCGACGATCTTCTCGCCGTCGCCCTCGGCAGTCCAGAGCCGCTTCTCGGGCCGGTTGGGGTTGCGTGAGATAACCGAGTTGGCGGCGCTGAGGATCGTCTGGGTGGAGCGGTAGTTCTGCTCAAGTTTGATGGTCCGGGCGTCAGGGTAGTCTTTTTCGAACTCCACGATGTTGCGGATATCGGCGCCGCGGAAGGCGTAGATGGACTGGTCCGAATCGCCGACGACGGTCAGTTCGGCCGCGCCGGGGCCCTCGCCGACGATTTCGCGGACCAGGGCGTACTGGGCGTGGTTGGTGTCCTGGTATTCGTCCACGAGGACGTGCCGGAAACGGCGCCGGTAGGAGTCCGCGAGCGCCGGGAACGCCCGGAACATGTAGACGGTCTCGGCGATCAGGTCATCGAAGTCCATGGCGTTGGCCTGGCGCAGCCGCTGCGAATAGCCCTTGAAGACCTCGGCGACGGCCTGCTCGAAGGGGTCGTTGTGATTGGCGGCCGAGGAGTAGCTGTCCGCGTCGATCAGTTCGTTCTTGAGCGCGGAGATCTTGTGCTGGATGGCCTTGGGCGCGAACCGTTTGGGATCGAGGTCCAGGTTCTTGGCCACCAGCGTGATCAGGCGCAGCGAGTCCGCGGAATCGTAGATGGAGAAGTTGGAATTCAGGCCGACGTTCTTGGCTTCCCGGCGCAGGATCCGGACGCAGGACGAGTGGAAGGTGGAGACCCACATGGTCTTGGCCCGGCCGCCGACCAGGGCTTCAACCCGTTCGCGCATTTCGGCGGCAGCCTTGTTGGTGAAGGTGATGGCCAGGATCTCGCCGTGGTGCGCGCGGTGGGTGGCAATGAGGTAAGCGATGCGGTTGCTGAGCACGCGGGTCTTGCCCGAACCGGCGCCGGCAACAATCAGCAGGGCACTGCCGGCGTGCTTGACCGCTTCTTCCTGCTCCGGGTTCAGGCCCTGCAGGAGCTCCTCCGCGCCCGGGAGCCGGGGGCCATCGTGGCCTCCGGCCGGGTTGGCGCCGTGACGGCCGTCACCGCCGTCTGTCCGCATGCTTCGCGCGGCATCCCGGGCTGCCATCCCCGTTCCGGCGGGCGATTTGGCGGCCGCCGCCGCTGTGGAGGCAGCTCGGAAGGGTCCGTCGGCGTGAGGGTCAAACAACATATCCATGGTGTTATCAAGTCTAGGCGGTGCCACTGACCGCCAGGTCCGCCCCCGCGGGGACGGGGTGTGTAGCGCCTGACCTAGCCGACGGAGCCGGACTCGAGCGCCGCGCGGAGCTGCCGGACCGCCGTCGTGCCCCCGGCGAGGAACCAGTCGAGCCCGTTGACCCGCACGACGTCGGCCGCGCCGCCGGCCGCGAGAACGATCGCCTGGCCGGGGAGCCAGTCCCATTCCGGGCAGCTGTGCTGGAACCAGCAGCCCAGTTCGCCGTCGGCCACCCGGCCCAGATCGCACGAGCCCGAGCCGAACATCCGAAGCGAAGCGGCGGAGGTCGCGGCGGCGTGCCAGGGCATGGCGCACAACGGATCGGCGAGCCAGGTGGGGTGGATGTAGGTGGCGGCACCGAGTTCGGACAGAGGAGCGACCGAGCGGCCGGCACCCGCTGCATCCGGCCGGAAGGTGGTCAGGGGTTCGCCGTTCAATGTTGAAGGCTGCGAGGTCCCGCCGAGCCACAGCTTGTCTTCCTCAGGCTGGAAAACCGAGCCGAGCACCACTCCGGAGGAGTCTTTGAGGGCGATGGCGGAGCACCAGTAGGTGGAGCCGTGCAGGAAGTTGTAGGTTCCGTCGACCGGGTCGATGACCCAGGTCCTGCCGCTGCTTCCCGTCACGGCGGAACCCTCTTCCCCAAGGATGCCGTCGTCGGGCCGGCAGCGCCGGAGCTGTTCCAGCACGTAGGCCTCGGCTGCGTGATCGGCGGCGGTGACCACATCGGAGACAGACGTCTTTTGCCGTCCCTCCAGCCCGGCCTGACGCATGAGGAGCGCCAGCGTGCCCGCCTCGCGCACGAGGGCGTCGGCGAGCTGGTAGTCATCCAGGGCAGGGTTGAGTTCGGCGGTGCTGTGCCGGCCAAGCCGGTGTTTTCCTAGTTCGGTCACGCTCTCCAGCCTATCGGCGGCCGTGGGCAGTGAACAGACGACGGTGACCGGCCACCGATCCGCCGTGACGATCCATGCCGATCTGTGCCGGCGGGACGGCGGTGCGGGGCGATAATGGAATCATGGCCAAGACTCCCGCGCAGCGGATCAAGAAGCACGGCGCCAACGCGACCGTCCCCCAGCACCAACTGCCGTCGGTGATCAATCCGAGCACCAGCCGGTCCCCGCAGAAAGCCCAGAACAACAGCAATCTGATCCTGATCGCGGGCGTCGTGGCGAGCCTTTTCCTGTTCTGGTACGTCCATCTGCTCACCCTGAACCAGCTCACCCAGCTGACCGGCGGCGTGGCCATGCCTGACTCACTGTTCGGAGGCTTCGACCAGGGCTTTGTGGAACGGCTCCGCTCGGTCATGGACGAAAACGCCCGCGGGCAGCTCAACTACGTCCACAAAACGGCGGGTCTACTCTTCCCGCTCATCTTCGGCTTCACCTGGCTGCTGCTGATCGGAACGAACGTGGCAAGGAAAGCCCTGCGCTGGGCGCTCTGGGCTGTTCCCATTCTCTTTGTCGTTGTGCGGCTGTGGGGAAACGTTGCCATTGATGCGATGCTGTCCGCCGACGCCGTCGACGCCGGCCAGGTTGCTTTGGCGTCGGGCCTCACCGTCGCCGGTTGGGTGCTGCTGGTGCTGAGCCTGGTGGTGGGCGGAGCCGCGGTGTTCCTGGGCCGCAAGACTGCCGCCGCCCACACCGCGGGACATGCCCAGCGCTGACCGCGGCCGCTGGACATGGTGGCACTATGTCAATCCGCGGGGCGGTCGGGAGGACATATCCATGGGTGTTGGGGCGGGATCGGCGATGGCGCAGCATCAGGCTGTGTGCGGGCTCGGCTTAAGCCGCGAGGTACCCCCGGGCCAGCTCTGCCCGCTGAGCGGCGCCGGCAGTTTCGAAGTGCTCGGCGGCCGTTAGGAGGTTCTGGTTGGCTTCGGCCTTGTTCCCGAGGGCGGCATAGGCCCGGCCCAGCAGGAGACACGCCTCGCCGAGGATTTGGGGCCCGGTATTGTCCACCTCAACGCAGATGCCTTCAAGCATCTGGATCGCTACCTCAACCTCGCCTGCCAGAAACGTCCAATGCCCGCGGTTGAGCCTTAGCAGCAGCAAGTCGCTGACGCTCCCCCCGACAACGTCCGTGGCCAGTTCGGCCCGTTCAATGCAGCGCAATGTGTCAGCGTCTGCGATGTCTGCCGCGAGCCGCATTGCGGCGGATGCCTTGTTGAATTTCGCCCAGACATCGAGGTTCCTTGCCGGGGAAAAGGTCGCCGCCGCAAGCTCGTGATATGCGAGACCCTCCTGCACCTTATTGCAAAGGAACGCTACGTTCCCGATGACCCAATAGACCTTGCCGATTAACTGGTCGTCGACTTCCGCGGAGACCACCTCCGCTAGTCCCAGACATTCTGCCCATGCCGCGTCCAGCTTCCCGCTGTCTGCCAAAGCTGCGATGAGCGCCTGTCGGGCCTTAACGTGGGTTTCGACATCGTCGTCGTCTATCACAAGCTCGACGGCTGCCCGGGCGGCATCCGCCGCCTCTTCCAGGAAGCCGGCCCCTTGTCTGGCCTTGGCCACCAGAATGTAGGTTCGTGCCTTGGCCCGCGGTTCCATCGAGGGATGGGATCCACCGACCAGATCCGAGGCAAGGGCCGCGCAGGCCTCGAAATCCTCCGCATCCAAGAGGTTCTCAGCTTGAAGGAACGTCATGTTCCACCAGGAATCCACATCGCCGTCGAAGCGGGCAATGTCGGCGGCGTCTTGTGCGCTACTGGCCGCTTGAACGAAGGCATGGTTGGTCCGGTGCTCGTGTGCCTGCAATTCAGCGGCGGCGTACAACGGCGAAACGGAGTGCAATGGCATGACTCAATTATCCGTCGCCTTGAGGGTGGAAACGTGCAGGGATCGCAAGCAAAACCTCCGCAGTTTTCGCGCAGTAATCGACCACCCTCGCGCGATTAGCATAGCTTTGACAGTGGTTGCGGGATTCTTGCTTCACGGCGTTTCTTCTACCTCTATACTGAACTCGCATCACATGCGTCACATCAGCCCCTTACGTATCAGGAGTCCTTCATGAAGAAAATCCTTGCAACGCTCCTCGTCACCGGAGCCATCGCAGCCGCAGGCCTGTCCGCTGGAGCCGCAGTTTCCGCAAGCGGCGACAACTCCGGTCAGGGCTCAATCTCGGCCGTGTACTGGTGGCCGAACTCCACCCCGAAGAACTAGCAAACGAAGCAGTACACGACGCCGGGTACCGGATTTTGAATCCGATACCCGGCGTCGTGCTTAATTCCTTAAACGGAGCTTGCACCTATCGGCGCCCCGCCCCTACTCCGCCAGTCTGAGCATGGACTCGATCTCGGCCGCCGGCACGGGCCGGCTGAAGTAGTAGCCCTGGCCGCTGGCGCAGCCCAGCGCCGTAAGGATCCGGGCCTGCTCCGCCGTCTCGATTCCTTCGGCAACAGCCTTGAGTCCGCAGGCATGGATGAGGTGCAGCACGGCCCCGACGAAGTTCCCTTGCTCGTCGTCGGTGCCCAGCCCGTCAATCAGGCTCTTGTCGATCTTGACCACGTTCACGGGCAGTTTCCGCAGGTAGCTGATGGACGAGTATCCGGTGCCGAAGTCGTCGATTTCCAGCTGCACACCGAGCCGGCGCAGCCCGCTGAGCGAGTACTTGTCCACGTCCCCGCCGTTCACGGCCATGGACTCCGTCAGCTCGACAATGAGGTTTGCGGCGTCCAGCCCCGTCTCGCGGAGGATGTCGCGGACATGTTCGATCAGTTGCAGGTTCTGCAGCTCGGTCGTGGAGATGTTGACGCGGACGTTGAATCTGCTGTCCATGTTGAGCGTCTGCTGCCAGTCGCGCAGCTGGCGCACGGCGTTGCGCAGGACCCAATGTCCCAGGTCCACGATCATGCCTGTCTCTTCGGCCAGCGGAATGAACTGGTCCGGCATCAGGAGTCCCCGCTCGGGGTGGCACCACCGCACCAGCGCCTCGACGCCTTCGATCCGGCCGGTCGCCAGCTCCACCACCGGCTGATAGTGCAAAGTGAGCTGGTCCTCGCGGATCGCTTTGCGCATTTCGGTGATCATGACGCTCTGGAGCCGGCGCGCGTAGAGCAACGCCGGTTCGAACACCTTGATGCTGCTGTGCGGCTGCGCCTTGGCCGCGTACATCGCCGTATCGGCTTCCATCACGAGCTCATCGGCGGACTGGCCCGCTTCCGCGATGCGCAGGCCGATGCTGGTGCCGCAGGTAACCCGCAGATCCCCGATTTCCAGGCTCTCACCCAGCGCCTTGAGGATCCTGTTGGCCACACGGCGGGCCCGGACGAGGTTGGATTTGGGCAGCATAACGGCGAATTCATCGCCGCCGAGGCGCGCAACGGTATCCGTATCGCGAACGGCATCCTGCAGCCGGCCGGCGACCACCCGGAGAACGTCGTCGCCGGCGCTGTGGCCCAGGGTGTCGTTGATGCCTTTGAAGGAATCGAGATCGAGGATCAGCAGGGCCGGCGGCATTTCGCCCCGGGACGTCTCCGCAAGGGCGTGGCTGAGCACCGAATTAAGCGCGGTCCGGTTGGCGAGCTGCGTCAGCGGGTCCCTCAGCGCCATGCGCTCAAGCTCCACCTGGGCTTCACGCAGCATGGCCGTGCGGCTCTCGACGCGTTCCTCGAGCTCCTGGTAGATGGTCTGCAGATCGTCGGCCATCAGGTTGATGCCGGCGATGACTGCGGCGACGTCGTCCCGGGCGCCCGAGTGCGGAATCCTGGTGGAAAGGTCCCCACCGGCGATGCGGACAATACCTTCCACCAGGGCGTGCAGCCTGGGATCCGGAGGATCAGTCTTCACTCGTGTATTGCCCTAACCACTCGATGGCTTCTTCCTCGGACGAAAAGAACCCGGCCGGAATCGTCTCACTTTTCGACCGCAGCAGGTAGTGGGCGATAACCCGGTCCACGGGGCTTTCACCGACCAGGGCAAACGCGGACGCGGCCACCGAGGTGGCAAAGACGTGCCGGGCCTCGACGCTCACTCCTAAGATACCGGTGATCACGAGCAGCACCGGCATCCGCCGGCCGCCGGCCATTGCCCGGACGGCGGCACCGGCAACCCGGGCCTCGGCCCCCTCGATTTCCTGGTTGGCCGGCAGGGTCACCTCGATAATTCCCCAGTGAAGGATTCGGACGCCGATCGGCTGGGCCGCGGCCTCTGCAGTGGTTTGCTCGTCGGGCCCGGCCGGGGCTTCAACCGTCATCGGACGGCAATCCGACGACGGCGGTCGGCGGAGCCGCGAAGATCCCGGTTAAGCCGGCGGTCGCCATGGTAGAGAATTGTCTCCCAGTCGATCTCCTCAGCTGTCTTGGGAATCACGGGACTCTCCTTTGCTTTCTTTGGCCGCGGGCTGACATAGAGCCAGTTGACCATTCCAAGGAACACGTCGACCGCGGAGTTGAAGACGCCGATGTACGCGCGCATCGCGCCGGCGGCGAGGATGGCGTTGAGCGAGGCGAAGGCCACGTTGCCCCAGTTTCCCAACTGGGCATCCCGCCAGACCGTTAACAGCGAGAATGCCACGATCGCGTATGGCGTCAGCACATAGATCGCGGGTGCGGAGGTGCGGTCCTTGACCTTCGGGGTGCGGGCGAACGGGATCTTGTCACCGGTGACAGCCTGCTGCAGAGATTTGAGGACGCCGGCCAGGTTCACCGGCAGCAGAACCAGGTTGAAGCCGTAGATCCGGAGGATATCGCTAAAACGGTGTCCGCAGTCGCGCAGATCGCTGCCCATGGCCAGGAAGTACGGCAGGGCCGCCAGGAACACGACGGGGCTCAGCAACCGGCTGTCGTAGGGGTAGGCCAGCAGGAAGAGCAGGCCAAAACTCGCCCAGGCGATGGATGCCATGTAGTTCACCCGCAGCAGTACCTCGCGGAACAGGATCGCCCGGCGCTCGGAGCGGTGCTGGCGGAGCTGGACCCACAGCTTGGGCAGGATCAGCAGGCCGCCGTTGGCCCAGCGCCGACGCTGGACCACGAGGGACCCGAAGTCCGGCGGGGTGGCGCTGTAGCTCAGCCGTTCCGGGTAGTTGACCAGGGTCCAGCCGTGCTGGCCGAGGTCGATGCTGGATTCGGTGTCCTCGATGACCGTGCGGTCCTGGATGTAGGTCCGGATCTCGAACCCGCCGCTGGTCTCCACCTCGACGATGTCCTCCAGCGCGCACTTCCGGATGACCGCGTTTGCTCCCACCCAGAAGGTGGCGCCGTAGTACGTCATGCCCTGGTGCAGGATGTGCTGAAGGTCGGTGGTGGCTCCTGCGACCCGTTCGATGCGGGTCGGCGCGCCGCGGAAGGAGGAGTACGGCGTCTGGGTCACGGCGACCCGCTCGTTGCCCGCAGATTCCAGGAAGTAGACCAGGCGGAGGCAGTAGTCACGCAGCAGGAGCGAGTCGGCGTCGAGCGTCAGCAGGTAGGTGGTGTCCCGGACGTCCAGCACCCGCCCCCGTCCCCCGCGCTCGACGTCGGGCTGCAGCTTGCGCAGGACCACGCCGTCGGCGGTGGTCTCTTCCTGCCAGGAATGCCCCATCAGCGAGATGTAGGCATTGAGGTTCATAGCCTTGTTGGCCTCATGCGAGAGACTCGCGTACTTTTTCCGCTCAAATGTTTCCGTGGTCACGGTGAAGATCCAGGTCAGCCGCAGGTACAGCTCCTCGAGCCGCGACCGTGGCGGTGACGCCCGCTGAACGGCAGCCGCAGTCAGCCCCACCAGCACGAGCCGTAGTTCGCGGGCCAGCCCCATCAGCACCAGATCCACGAAGAACTCGTCCACATGGTCCTCGACCTGCTCGCCGGCCGCCATCGACTCCAGCCAGTCAGCTGCGGCCTCGTATTCGGCGATCAGCAGGGCCAGCTCGGCGGGCTCGTCGTAGGCGGCGGGCTCGTCGCGGTGCCGGAAGTCCGCCAGGGCAGTGGTGAAACGTTGCGCCGGAGCGCCCAGGGCGGCGGCGATCTCCGCCGTCAGGGCCCGCGTCTTGTCCAGCCGTGCGAGGTCCGAAGGGTCCGAAGGGTGTGGCGGATCATCCAGCAGCAGGACGATCTTGAGATCCGGGAACTCCTGCAGTGCGGCGGACCACAGGGTGGCGCGCACAACCTGCGGCTCCTCGGCGTAGGAAGGGACCAGGACAGTGATGCCGTCGGCATAACCGGAAAAGTGGCGGTCGAGTTCTCCGCGCGGAACGCGCTGGTGGTCCCGGAAGCGGTATAGCGCCCCTTGTCTGGCCAACAGATACATGAGTGCCGAAAATGTCAGGAATGTTACGACGACAAGATAGGAACCCGTCTCGAATTGGAACCGAAAGCCGGCGTTGGGGTTATCCGCAAGCTCTTTGAGGATTGTCGAAATGACGTAAGTAACCCAAGCCAGGACCGTGGTGAGAATGGCCAGCCGGCCGAGAATTATTTTGCGCCGGGTGGGCCGGGGGTGCACGATCGACAGCGGCTCGGAACGCCGCTCCGCCCCCCACTGGCGGCGCCGCGAGGCACCCTTTTGATCGCCGGAGACGCCTTCTGCGTCCAGGCGCGGCAAGACAAGCTGATCAGACATTGGTCCCCATAGACGGCAAAGTCGGCGTGCGCTTTTGCGGAATCGCGCACGAAGCACCGGAATGTTCCGGCCAGTGCCCTTATGATAATGCAAGGTCAGACCGATGCCGGACAACAGACACCCCGGAATTTACTCAATCTGATCCTCGCAGCCGGCAGGTGACCGGCAGGTGACCTAATGACATAAGGGGGCCCTGTGTCCGAAAAATTTCCAGGCCGCAAGTTATCGATCACCCGGTTGGGCGTCCTCATCGGAGTCGTGGTGGCAGCCACCGTCGGCGGGGTGGGCGCCTGGGGTAACTTCCAGGACGTCCGGGCAGCCGAGGCCATCCCCTCCATTTTCTCCGGCTACGTCGACGTCACCGCTACTCCGAGGTATCCCTTTGAAGCGCCTGTGTCCAAGGAAGCCGGGAACGTGGTGCTGTCGTTCGTGGTGGCCGATGCCAAGGACGGTTGTGCCCCCACCTGGGGAGCTGCGTACTCCCTGGACGAGGCCGGCTCGGCCCTGGACCTGGACCGCCGCGTGGCACGGCTCCAACAATTGGGCGGGGCCGTTTCCGTCTCCTTCGGCGGACTGATCAACAACGAACTGGCTGTCAGCTGCACGGACCCGGTGCGGCTCACGGCGGCCTACCGTGACGTCGTCGACCGCTACAACGTCGGCAGCATCGATCTGGACATCGAGGGCGGAGCCCTCAGCGACGTCGACGCCCTGGACCGGCGCTCCGCGGCCATCGCTGCGCTCCAGCAGGACCGCCGCCGCGACGGCAAGGACCTCAGCGTCTGGCTGACGCTTCCGGCCGACCCGAACGGCATGACGACGGCGGGCACCGACGCGGTGCGTCGAATGATTTCCGCGGGTACCGAGCTCGCCGGGGTCAACGTTATGACCATGGACTATGGCGGAAGCAGGCTGCCGGGCCGCTCGATGTACGAGAATGCCGTCTCCGCCGCGGAGGCCACGCACGGGCAGCTCACCACCCTGTTCCGGGCGGCAGGGACCGAGCTGGGCGGCGAAACCGTCTGGCGCAAGATCGGCCTGACCCCGATGATCGGCCAGAACGACATTGCCGGTGAAATCTTCACGCTCCAGGACGCGCAGGACCTTAGCGGTTATGCAAGCGCCAAGGGCGTGGGCCGCCTGTCGATGTGGTCCCTGAACCGTGACCGGACGTGCAGCCCCAATTACCCTGACGTCGAGCAGGTCTCTGACGGTTGCAGCGGCGTGGAGCAGGATTCAGCGAGCTTTGCCACGATCCTCGGCGCGGGCGTCACCGCCCCGTCGGCCGCACCGGCGCCGTCCGTGCAACCGACGGCGGCCCCCGCCGTCAGCGACGATCCGACCACCAGCCCGTACCCGGTATGGAGCGAAACCACCGCTTACACGACCGGCGAGCGGATCGTCTGGCACTCCAACGTCTATGAGGCCAAGTGGTGGACCCGCGCGGACACCCCGGATGATCCGGTACGCCAGGGTGCCGCCACGCCGTGGCGCATCATCGGCCCCGTGCTGCCCGGCGACAGGCCGACTCCCCAGCTCACCGCGCCCGCCGGTACCGCAGCCCAGTGGCAGCCGGCCACGGTTTACCGCAAGGGCGACCGCGTCCTCTTCGAGGGCCGCGTCTTCGAAGCGAAGTGGTGGACCCAGACGAACAGCCCTGAGGCCGCCCTGCAGGGCTCGCCGGAATCGCCGTGGTCAAAGCTGCGGGACGAGGAGCTGCTGAAGGTCATAGCGGCCGCGTCCGCCTCTCCGGCGGCGGTGCCCAAGTAGCGGCCGGCGATCCGGGGGCCGCCGGGAGGCAGGGCTGCACCACGGCTTTTCGCCGCACGCCGCAACTGCTCAAGCCTGTGCGCGGTCAAGCCTGCGCGCGGTCCGCACACGCTGTGCCACAACAAGCCCCACCGCCGCCATGCCGATGGTGATCGGGTACCCCATCAGCCGTTCCAGGCTGCCGGGCTCCGGGACCGCCATGCCGGTCACCCCGCCGGTAATCAACGCACCGAGGGACACCACACCGCACGCGAGGATAAACCAGCCGAGGGGGGACTGCCGGAGCCACAGCCCGCCGAGAACCATCAGCGCCACAGCCCCGGCGGCGAAGTAGGCCACCGCGCCAACCATGTGCCAGCCGGAGCCGGCATCCTCCGGCACCAGGCCCACCAGAACGGTGCCGGCACCCGCGAGGGCGGTGAGGGTGCGGGCGATGATCGCGGCGGCCCGCGGCGCCAGGCCGGCCGGGGCCAGCGCCGGCCGTGCCCCGGGCCGTGCCGCCGTGCACAGCAGGGCCGAGCTGAGCAGCAGTGCGCCGGCCATCATCCCAACGCCCTGGACCACAAACGAGGCATTCATCAGCAGATGCGCCGGCGAGCAGACGTCACGGCCGTCGAACGCCCCGCAGCCGTTGGCGCCCAGATCACTGATGTAACCCGTCCGGCGGCTGTACGGCGCGGATCCCGCCCAGGCGCCGATCACGGCCGCCTCAGCCACGAAATACTGCAGCACGCTTAGCAGTGCCAGAGCACCGGCATAGAACCTGGTGGCGGGCACATCCGGGAGATAGATGATGTTCTTGGAGGCCGGGGAGGCTGGGGCAGTCATGGAAAGAGCGTAGTACGGTCCCTCACCTTGTATGCTTATATCCGTGTCCGAACGGGCCGGCCGCGGCCGTCCAGTCCGGAGGCCCGCCCTCGTAGCTCAGTGGATAGAGCACGGCTCTCCTAAAGCCGGTGTCGTTGGTTCGATTCCAATCGAGGGCACTTGAACCCCCAGTTCCCGGACTCCGCTCCGGACTTCGACCTCCGCGCCTACCTGGTGGGCGCCTGGGAGGTGGACCGCACCCTCCTGGACCGGGCCGCCGGCACCCGCGGTGCCTTCACCGGCGTCGCCCGCTTCACTCCCCTCGGCGATGATGACAGTCGGCACGGTGGCCACGCACGGGATCACGACGGCGGCCTCCGCCTCCACGAAGAAGGCACCATCGTCTGGACCTCCTTCAGCGGCGAACCGTTCACGGGTCCGGCCTGCCGCGACTACCTGCTGCGGGCCACGGAGTCGCCGGACACGATGGACATGTCCTTCCCGGACGGCCGCCCCTTCCACCGCATGGGGTTCGGCGCGCAGAGCAGCCACGACCAGCACTGGTGCGAGCCGGACACCTACCGGGTGAGCTACGCCAGGACCGGCCCGGACGAATTCCGCTACCGCTGGGAGGTCACGGGACCGGCCAAGGACTTTCAGCTCGACTCCGTGCTTCGCCGCCAGCAGCCAGCCGCCAGCCGCCGGCCGCCAGGCACCCACGGATGAATCCGCTCATTGTGGTCTCCGCCGTCTGCGTCTTTGACGACGCCGGACGGCTCCTGACCGTCCGCAAGAAGGGCACGGCCAAATTCATGCATCCCGGCGGGAAGCCAGAGGCCGGCGAGACTGCCGCCGAGACGGCGTCGCGCGAACTGGAAGAAGAAGTCGGGATCGTGCTCGCGCCGGACGAGCTGGAGCTCCTCGGGATCTGGCTCGCGGACGCCGCCAACGAGGCGGCCACACAGATCGAGGCCACCGTCTTCACCGCCCCCGGGACCTGGTGCGCCTGCCCCTCCGCTGAAATTGCCGAGATCCGCTGGCTGGAGCTCGACGGCAAACTGCCAAACGACCTCGCCCCGCTGCTCACCGACCATGTCCTGCCGGTCCTGCGGGGCCAGCAGGACTAGCGGCATTTTCGCTGGGTCGTCGGGGGTCTAGGCAACGCCAAGACCTTTCCGCGCCGGGGGTAACGGGGAGCATGCCCATCCTTCGCACCCGGGACTGAGCATAATTACACTATGTCCACCCGCTGGCCGCGGCGCGGGGCATGTCCCTTGGGGCGGGTGTCCAGACCCGGGGGTATTTTCGTTGCCCTGCTCGGGCGCAGGCGGCCGTTGGCGGCGTTCCTTCCCGGTTACCAGCCGCCACACCTCCCATCGGCCCGGGCAAGGCCCGGATTTCCCGCGGGCTTGTGGCGCCGGCGCCGAAGTAACTGGGCAGGAACGTCGCGGCCTGCCGCGTCGGGCGGGTCCGGTCGGGGCGTCGGGCGGGCCCGGTCGAAATTCGGGCGGGTCGGGCCAAGCGTTGGGCGGGTCCGGTCGAAATTCGGGCGGGTCGGGCCAAGCGTTGGGCGGGTCCGGCGTCGGGGAGCCCGGCGTCGCCGCGAGAGGACATGTCCATTCTTCGCACCCGGGACCGGGCATAATGACACTGTGTCCACCCGCCGGCCCCGGCGCGGGGCATGTCCCTGAGCCCCCCGCCCCGCCCACGCGCCAGGACTCCCGGGCCAAGGCTCCCGGACGAATCAGCGAAAATGCGCCCTAGAGCCCGGGAACGGCCTCGTCGACCACCGCAGCGGCCTCGGCGAACTGGGTCCGGTACAGCTCCGCGTAGCGGCCTTCGGCGGCGAGCAGTTGCGTGTGGGTTCCGCGCTCCACGATCGAGCCGTCCTCCACCACCAGGATGGCGTCGGCGGCGCGGATGGTGGAGAGCCGGTGGGCAATCACGACGGCGGTGCGGCCCTCCAGCGCGGCGCCGAGTGCTTCCTGCACGGCGGCTTCGTTGGTGGAGTCCAGCGCGGCCGTGGCCTCGTCCAGGATGACGACGCGAGGCTGCGAGATCAGCAGGCGCGCGATGGTGAGGCGCTGGCGTTCTCCGCCGGAGAGCCGGTAGCCGCGCTCCCCCACTACGGTGTCCAGGCCGTCCGGCAGGGAGCGGATCATGTCCTCGAGCCGGGCCTGGCGCAGCACACCCCACATCTGTTCCTCGGTGGCATCCGGTGCGGCCAGACGCAGGTTGGAGGAAATGCTCTCGTGGAACAGGTGGCCGTCCTGCGTCACCATGCCGAGGGTTTCGCGCATCGCGTCGAAGGTGAGGTCACGGACGTCGACGCCGGTGCCCGGTGCCGTGCCGCCGAAGCGGACGGCGCCGGAATCGACGTCGTACAAGCGGGAGAGTAACTGCGCGATGGTGGACTTGCCGGCACCGGAGGAACCCACGAGGGCCACGGTCTGGCCCGGCTCCACCCGGAAGCTGATCCCGTGCAGCACCTCGTCCCCGCCGCGGGTGTCCAGCGTGACCACGTCCTCCAGCGAGGCCAGCGAGACCTTGTCCGCCGAGGGGTAGGCGAAGCGGACGTCGTCGAACTCCACCGAGAGCGGGCCGGGCGGCGATGACACGGCGTCGGGCTTCTGCACGATCAGCGGCTTGAGGTCCAGGATCTCGAAGACGCGCTCGAAGCTGACCAGGGCGCTCATGATTTCCACCCGGGCGTTGGAGAGCGCCGTCAGCGGCGCGTAGAGGCGGGTCAGCAGCAGCGCCAGCACCACGACGTCGCCGGCTGCAAGCTGCCCCTGGAGGGCCAGCCAGCCGCCCAGGCCGTAGACCAGCGCCAGGGCCAGCGCCGAGACGAGCGTCAGGGCCGTGACAAAAGTGAACTGCAGCATGGCGGTGCGCACACCGATGTCCCGGACGCGGCCGGCGCGGAGCGCGAATTCGCGCGACTCCTCATCGGGGCGGCCGAAGAGCTTCACCAGGGTGGCGCCGGGGGCGGAGAACCGCTCGGTCATCTGGGTGCCCATGGCGGCGTTGTGCTCGGCGGCTTCGCGGCGCAGGTCGGCCAGCCGGGAGCCCATCCGGCGGGCCGGAATCAGGAAGATCGGCAGCAGGATCATGGCGAGCACGGTGACGAGCCAGGACTTGCCCAGCATCACCACGAGGGTGAGGGCCAGGGCCACGACGTTGCTGACAACGCCGGAGAGCGTTCCGGCGAAGGCCGACTGCGCCCCGATCACGTCGTTGTTCAGCCGGCTGACGAGCGCCCCGGTGCGGGTGCGGGTGAAGAAGGCGATCGGCATCTTCTGCACGTGGTCGAACACTCTGGTCCGCAGGTCCACGATCACACCCTCGCCGATGATGGAGGACAACCAGCGCGTGACCAGGCCAATACCGGCTTCCGCCACCGCCACGATGGCGATCAGCACGGCGAGCCGGACCACGACGTCGGTGCCGGCACCGGCGATGATCGCGTCAACCACCTGCCCGGCGAGGACCGGGGTGGCGACGGCCAGCACGGCCATCACGATGGAGAGCAGCACGAAGGCGATCAGCTTTCCCCGGTGCGGCCGGGCGAAGCCGAAGACACGCCGGAGCAGCTCCTTCGAAAACGGCTTGGAGCCGGACGAGGCGCGGGTGATGTTGTAAAGGGAGCTCCAGGCCACCCGGTCCATGCTCATGCGTTGTTGCCTTTCGGGGCGGCGGTCCGTCCGCCGGTGGGTGCGGGAGAGGTATGGCCCAGCAGCTCGGTGACGACGCCGTTGTCCACGTTCCAGCGCGCGTCCAGGCGCACGTTTTCCAGCAGCCGCCGGTCGTGCGTGACCAGCAGCAGCGCGCCGTCGTAGCCTTCAAGGGCGTCCTCGAGCTGTTCGATGGCGGGCAGGTCAAGGTGGTTGGTGGGTTCATCCAGGACCAGCAGGTTGACGCCGCGGGCCTGCAGCAGGGCCAGTGCGGCCCGGGTCCGTTCCCCCGGTGACAGGGAATCCATGGGGCGGGAGGTGTGGTCCGCCTTAAGACCGAACTTGGCGAGCAGGGTGCGGACTTCGGCCGGGGACTGGTCCGTGAGGACGGCCTCGACGGCCGCGCCCAGCAGCAGGCCTCCGGCCAGCAGCCCGCGGGCCTGGTCAATCTCACCGACGGCCACCGATGCGCCCATGGACGCGTCGCCGGAATCAGGGCGCTGCCCGCCCAGCAGCAGGCGCAGCAGGGTGGATTTTCCGGCGCCGTTGGGACCGGTGATCCCGATCCGCTCGCCGGCGTTCAGCTGCAGGTTCACCGGGCCCAGAGTGAAGTCCCCCTGCTGCACAACGGCGTCACGGAGCGTGGCCACTACGGCGCTGGACCGCGGCGCCGCCCCGATGCTGAACTGAAGTTGCCACTCCTTGCGTGGCTCTTCGACTTCTTCGAGCCGGGCGATCCGGGATTCCATCTGGCGGACCTTCTGGCCCTGCTTTTCGGAGGACTCGGTGCTGGCCGCGCGCCGGATCTTGTCATTGTCCGGGTTCTTTTTCATGGCGTTCCGGACGCCCTGGGAGCTCCATTCCCGCTGGGTCCGGGCCCGCGACATGAGGTCCGCCTTGGTGCCGGCGTACTCCTCGTAGCGTTCGCGGGCGTGCCTTCGCGCGACCGCCCGCTCCTCCAGGAAAGCCTCATAGCCGCCGTCGTAGACCGCCACGGAGTTCTGGGCCAGATCCAGCTCAACGATGGAGGTCACGCAGCGGGCCAAGAACTCACGGTCATGGGAGACCAGCACAGCGCCGCCGCGCAGGCCCTGCACGAAGCCCTCCAGCCTGGCCAGGCCGTTGAGGTCCAGGTCATTGGTGGGCTCGTCCAGCAGCACGATATCGAAGCGGCTCAGCAGCAGCGCGGCGAGCGCCACCCGGGCGGCCTGCCCGCCGGAGAGCCCGGACATCGCAGCCCCGGACCCCACCTCGAGGCCGAGGTCTGCCAGGGCCGGCGGGATCCGGTCCTCGAGGTCGGCCGCCCCGGAGGCCATCCAGCGGTCGAAGGCCAGCGAGTAGGCGTCGTCCGAGCCGCGTGCCCCTGTGCCCAACGCCTCGGCCGTGGACTCCATCTCCGCCGTGGCCTGCGCGCATCCGGTCCGGCGGGCGATGTAGCCGCCCACCGTCTCGCCGGGGATCCGCTCGTGTTCCTGCGGCAGCCAGCCGACGAACGCGTCCGCCGGGGCAAGACTGACAGTGCCCTCCTGCGGTGCGTCGACGCCGGCCAGCAGCCGGAGCAGGGTGGATTTGCCCGCCCCGTTGGCGCCCACGACGCCGATGACGTCGCCTGGCGCGACGGTCAGGGAGAGTTTGGCGAAGAGTCTGCGGTGGTCGTGGCCACCGGACAGGTCCTTGGCAACAAGGGTTGCAGTCATTGGTCCATTCTCTCACCGCAGCCCAAAACGGGCAGCCCGGCAGGCAATCCGTTACGGCAGGAAACCGCCAAGAAGCGGCCGGAATCCCGCCGGGCATGAAAGAACCCGCTGGTCCGGACTTGGGGGGTGTACGGACCAGCGGGTTCGAGCATTTAGCATAGTTGAATCAGCACCTTACGCAAAATCCTAGTCCCGGCCGCGTCGTCACAGCCGCGCTCCAGTAGAACCACGTCCCGCCGATTCCGCAGGAAGCCCTAGATGCCACTACCCGCGAAGGCGTTCCAACGCTGGCTTCACGAGGTTGCCCCGAAGTCCAGCACGGCTGACATCTGCCGGATCTCCGGGATCAAGCGCACCACTCTGGCGCAGCAACTGGTGCGTGGGAAGGTGGCCGAAACCACCCTCGTCAGCATCAGCCGGGCCGTGCGCCTGAGTCCGCTGGCGGCCCTCGCCTCGTTCGACAGCTTCGCCGAGCTGGCCGGACAGCCGCTGCCGCCGGCTCCCGCCGAGCTGGTCAGCCAGATTGCCACCATGGATCTGCTGCGCGCCGTCATTTCCCGGTCTTCACCGGCGTACGGCGGTTACGGGGATCACGGCAGTTCGCTGACGCCGCCGCTCAGCCCCGCCCCGCACGCTACGTCCGTCCGGAACTGGGTTGACGCGATCGACGACGGCGAGCTGCGGCACCGGGTCTCCGCCGCCACCGGGGTCGCACCGCAGAACTACTCGGCACAGTTGACCGCGAACCGGCTCTCCCCGGAACTCGCCGTCGCGACGGCGCGCTCGGCGGGCATGGGATTCACGGGCGGACTCGTCGCAACCGGCTTGATCACGGAAGCCGAGGCAGGCTGGGCGCCAGGGGCAAGGCAGGCCGCCCTCGACGCGCTCTCGGACGGTGACCTCACGGCGCTGGCCGGCGAGCGCCTGCAAACCCTTGGCAAGACCCTCCGCAGGCAGGAACAGGAACAGGCACAGACAGAAAAGATATGGGAGAACCTCGGATGATCGCGATCCTGCAGTGGACCACATTGGCGGTCTGCGGCGTCATAGCGCTCGCCCGTATCCCCAGCGCCATCCGGGGTGAGAACCGTTCGCTGTTCTTCATCTACGCGTTTATGACGGTGGCTATCCTGCTCAGTATTGATGCCCCGTACACGGCCGTGGATTCCGGGTTGGGATCGGAGAACTATGCGAACCTAATGCTTCGATTTGTCATCTATGGGGCCGTGCTGCTGGCCGGATACCGGATCGCCAAGGCCTTCGACGCCCAGAGGAGTATCCGCCTCATCATAGGGCCGGTGGGGATTGGAGTCCTCTCCCTCATCGGCATCGCGACCCTGGCACTCTTCCTGCTGGCCGACACCTCTGGGTCGGTCACCGGGTTGACCACCCTTCCGTCCAGAAGCCCTGAGAACGCGGTAATCATCGAGGCTTATGCGGCGGCAGGCCGCCTGTACCCGTCGTACGTGGCAGCGTGCATCCTTCCCGCCACCTACCGGGCCATCAGTCAGAGGCTGCCCGTTGCCATCCGCGCGGGGGCGCTACTGTTGACCGTCGCCTTTGCGTCCATGACGTTAGGCTCCTTCTTCCCCCTCATCCCGACGGAAGTCGGATATGTGAAGGCCATCATCAACTACGTCGCGCTGCTGTGCCTCGCCCTGGGACTGGCCGCCGTCTGGGTCTCCAGCCTGATGGCGGGCCGCTCACGTCGGCTCGGGAAGACATTGGCGGAGCGGACGCCGAAGACGAAGCCGGGCTTCAAATGACGACTGCCGTGAGCTGAGCAGGCGGCCGAATTGGACGAACCAGCAATGATGGCAGTCCTTGAATGGGGCACGCTGGTGGTGTGCGGCACCGTGCTTCTCCTCCGCGTCCCCGATGCCGTGAGGGGTCGCAACAGAACCGTTTTCGGGATTCTCCTCCTGGCGACGCTGTGCAGCCTGCTCGCTGTCTCCGGCCCCTACGAGGCGATTGACAGCGTGCTGGGGGGCTGGAACCTCACCCATCTCATCCTGCGGTTCCTTGTCTTCGCCACCGTCCTGCTGGTCGGCCTGCGGGTCATGCGGGGACTCGCCTCCGCCAGGGGCTACCGACTGATTGCCGGGAGGACGGGGCGCTGGGCCCTGGGCGCCTGCTGTGCGGCCGTGGCGGTAATCTTCTTCCTGATGGACACCCGAGGGTCCTCTGCCGGTTTGGAGTCGCTCTCCGTCGGCGGCGGGCGGAACGCGGGCCTCGGACCCTTCTATGCCGCCGCTGGCCGCAGCTACCCGGCATTCGTCTCGCTCATCCTCGCGGCACCCCTGCTGACGGCGGTCAGGAGCCAGTTGCCTCGACTGGTGCGGGCGGCAGCGCTGATGACGTTCCTCGGCGCCCTCGCCGTGGTGGTAAGCATTCCAGCGTCTTTCGCGCCTCCGGAGTGGGCGCTCGCGCAGCATGTGATCAACTACTCAGCGGTCCTGGGCTACGTCATGGGCCTCGCCCTGTTTTGGTTCTCCGGGCTCATTGCCAGCAAATCTGGTAACGCTCATGCAACATTAAATAAGAACAGCGAATAGACGTTCACAAAATCATTAGACCGTGAGAGGATCATGAATGTGTGAAAGCGGCAACCGCTTCCTAAACGGAATACTCCGTGCGAAGCCGAGGCAGTCGTCCAAGCGCCATTGGGGGGATGAGTGGTAGCGGTCCGGAAGGACCGCTCCCACTCAGCCTGTTTAACGGGGCTCTTCAGGACCGGCGGCACCGGGGCTAGACGTTTTCGTTAGTTCGTCGGGGGTCTTGGCCCGGGGCTGGGAGGGCACCGCTCAGGGACATGCCCGCGCCGGGGTACGCCGATGGACATAGTCCCGTTGTGCTCGGCCCCGGGCGGGAAAAATGGACATATCCTCCGCGGCGAAGCCAGATTCCACGCCGCGGGGCCCACCCAACGCCCGAGAGGACCAGCCTAATGCGACGGGCCGCGACGTTCCTGCCCAGTTACTTCGGCGCCCGGCACCACAGGCCCGCGGGAATCCGGGCCTTTCCCGGGCCGATAGGAGCTGTGGCGGCAGGTAACCGGAAGGAGCGCCGCCAACGGCCACCTGCGTCCGGCCAGATCAACGAAAATGCCCACCGGACGGGAAATGCCCACCGGACGCGGCGAACCCACCGGACGGGACACCGCCCCAAGGGACATGCCCCGCGCCGGGGCCGGCAGGTGGACATAGTGTCATTGTTCCCAGTCCCGGGTGCGAAAAACGGGCATGTCCCGCTGGACGGGACACCGCCCCAAGGGACATGCCCCGCGCCGGGGGCAGCGGGCGGGCATAGTGTCATTGTGCCCAGTCCCGGGTGCGAAGAATGGGCATGTCCCGCTGGACGGGACACCGCCCCAAGGGACATGCCCCTCGGCGGGGGCAGCGGGTGGGCATAGTGTCATTGTGCCCAGTCCCGGGTGCGAAGAATGGGCATGTCCCCCGGCGCTAAAACGTCCTTGCGCTGCCTGAACCCCCGACGAAGCAAGGAAAACGCCCGCTAGCGCACGTATCTCAGGGTCACAAGCTGGAAGGGCCGTAGGGCCAGTTCCGCGGAATCGCGGCCTGCTGTCACGCCCGGTGACGCCACCGGCCGCTCCAGGATATCCACGGTGTGGACGCCAGCGACGTCGAAGTTGGCCTTCACAAGTCCCGTGGACCGCTCCCCCAGGGACTCGTACACGCGCGCCACCACATCCCCCGAACCGTCTTCAGCGAGCTTGACGGCCTCGATGACCAAGGCCTGGTTGGACACGGTGAACAACGGCTCCACCCCATGGGCGCCCTTGGACAACCGAGGCGCCAGGTTGGTGCGGTAGCCCTCCTCGACGGCACCGGCGATGCTGGCACCGGGCCTGATCGTCACGTTCAGTTCATGCCGGCCGCGGTCCGCTCCCGGGTCCGGGAACTTGGGGGCGCGCAGCAGCGAGAGCCGCACGGTGGTGGTGGTCCCGCCGTCGTCCTCCCGGATGTTCCGGGTGACGTCATGGCCGTAGGTGGAAGAATTGGAAACCGCCACCCCGTAGCCGGGTTCGGCGACATGGATCCACCGGTGCGCGCAGATCTCGAACTTCGCCGCCTCCCAGGAGGTGTTGACGTGGGTCGGGCGGAACACATGCCCGAACTGAATCTCCGAGGCCGAGCGGTCTGCCCGGACATCGAGTGCAAAGCCGAGCTTCAGCAGCTTCTCGCTTTCCTGCCAGTCCACGGCCGTGGAAATGGACAGCGACTCTGAGCCCGCCTCAAGCGAGATCCGCTGCGTTATCGCCGAGGAGCCGGCCAGCCGCTCCACCACAACGACGGCGTCCCGGCCACCGCGCTCCAGCATCACCGAGCGGGCCTCCGTCAGCGGGACCACGTTGCGGCGATAGAAGGCGTCGATGTCCCAGGCATCCCATTCGTTGGGAGTGTCCCGGTGAAGTTCGAGGAGATTGCCGACCTGCCCGGGCGCAATGGCCTCGCGCCCGCTGGCGTAGTCCATCAGGGACATGAGCAGCCCGTCCGCATTGACGACGGCGCGGATGATGCCGTTGTCCAGGATGTAGCCGCCCCCGGACTCGGTGGCCAGCACGGGGTGCTCCGCCCGGACCGGCTCGGCGGCGGCGAAGGCGGGGACACCCTGGCGCGCGTGCGGGGCGGCGTTGAGCAGGAACTCCCGCTCGCCGCTGCCGAGCACCGCCGTGGCCGCATCCGCGATGATCGCCTCCAGCTGCTTCCCGACGGCGGCGTAGTTCCGTTCGGCGTCCTGGTGCACCCAGGCGATGGAGCTGCCGGGAAGAATGTCATGGAACTGCTGCAGCAGGACCAGACGCCACAGGCGCTTGAGCTCGGCCGCCGGATAGCTGTAGCCGCGGCGCACCGCGGCCGTTGCGCACCAGAGTTCCGCCTCCCGCAGCAGGTGCTCGCTACGCCGGTTGCCCAGCTTGGTCTTGGCCTGGCTGGTGTAGGTGCCGCGGTGCAGTTCCAGGTACATTTCGCCGACCCAGACGGGAAGCGACGCGGATTCGGCCTCGGCCCGGTCGAAGAAGCTCGCGGCCGATCCGAGCCGGACCTTCGGGGATCCCTCAAGGTCCGCCGTGCGGCGCGCCGCCGCGAGCATCTCGCGGGTGGGACCGCCGCCGCCGTCGCCGTAACCGAACGGGACCAGCGACGTGGTGCCGCGTCCGTGGTCCCGGTAGTTCCGCTCGGCATGGGCGAGCTCCCGTCCGCTCAGCTCCGAGTTGTAGGTGTCCACCGGCGGGAAGTGCGTGAACAGCCGCGTGCCGTCGATTCCTTCCCAGTTGAAGGTGTGGTGCGGCATCTTGTTGATCTGGTTCCAGGAGATCTTCTGAGTCAGGAACCAGTCACAGCCGGCGGCCTTAACGATCTGCGGCATAGCAGCGGAGTACCCGAAGGAATCGGGAAGCCAGGCTTCCCGGCATTCCACGCCGAATTCGTCGAGGAAGAAGCTCTTGCCCTCCAGAAACTGGCGGGCCATCGCCTCCCCGCCGGGCATGTTGGTATCGGATTCGACCCACATGCCGCCCACCGGGACGAACTGGCCGGTCTTGACCTTGTCGCGGATCCGCCCGAACAGCTCCGGATACAGCTCCTTGATCCAGGCCAACTGCTGAGCCGAGGAGCACGAAAACACGAAGTCGGGCTCCTCGTCCATCAGCGCGATGACGTTCGAGAACGTCCGGGCGCATTTGCGGATGGTTTCCCGGACAGGCCACAGCCAGGCGGAGTCGATGTGCGCGTGGCCGGTGGCGTGAAGCTGATGGGCCGAGGCATAGGCCGGCCGGGACAGGACAGCGGCGAGGGCGTCCCGGCCAGCGGCTGCGGTTCCGGGCACGTCGTCGGGATCCAGGATGTCCAGCATCCGCTCCAGCGCCCGCAGGATCTCGTGACGGCGGGGCAGGTCCATCGGCAGTTCGTGCATCAGCCCGCTGAGCGTCCAGATGTCCTGCCGCAGCTCCCACACGGTCTGGTTGAACTCCGCGATGACGATCCTGCCCAGCCGGTATTTCGGATCGCTGCCCGCAGTTGACTTGTCGCCGAAAGGGGTCGCCGCGAAGGTCCATCCCTGCGAGAGGTCGGGGTTCGCCGCGGCTTCGACGTAAAAATCGACGGACACGCCGCTGCCCAGCAGCTTGAGCGGGATGTACTGGTTCCGTGGGGAAATGGCCTTGATGATGGTTCCGTCGGGCCGCCAGGCGATTCCTTCGCACTGGAACCCTGGCAGGTCCGTGCCGAAGCCGAGGTCCACCACGATTTCCACCGAGGTGTCCGCTGCGCCCCCCCAGGCGGCCGGAACTTCGCCCTGCAGCCTCAGCCACTTGGTGCTCCAGGGCCTCCCCCAGGCGGCACCGTGCTCCTGCGGGGTGAACTCTTGCCGGAGTGCTTCCATGACCGGCACCGGCTCATCCGGGGCGTCCCAGCTGCTCAGAGCCAGCGACACACTGCGCGGGTAGACCGCGGGGACAATGCGTTCTCGCACGAATCGGTCCAGCCGGACTTCCGTGAGACGGCGGTCGTCGTGCAATGTGATCCTCTTAGCGCTGGCGTGGATGTCACTGAATCGCATCCAATTGATGGATAAAACTTACTCCGCCGGGAGCCGGCGACCAAGCGCCGAGCCGAGTGTGACCGTCAGCCCGCCACGGGCACGGGGACGGACACACGGCCCTGCCCGGCGTAGACGTTCAGCGAGGTGCCGCGGCTGAACCCCGCCAGGGTCATTCCGCTGGCCTCCGCCAATTCGACCGCCAGGCTCGACGGCGCGCTGACAGCCGTCAGTACCGGGATGCCGGCCAGCGCGGCCTTCTGGACAAGTTCGAACGAGGCCCGTCCGGATACCTGCAGCACGGTTCCGCTCAGGGGCAGCATGCCTTCGCGCAGGGCCCAGCCCACCACTTTGTCCACCGCATTGTGACGGCCGACGTCTTCGCGCAGGCAGAGTAGTTCAGCGGAGCCGTCGTCGGCGATCCGGAACAGCCCGGCAGCATGAACGCCGCCGGTGACGTCGAAAACGGCCTGGGCCTCCCGCAGCAGCCCCGGCAGCGAGGCGAGCGTCTTCACCGGCACCGTGAGCGGGTCCTCGGCCGGGCTGAAATGCGAGGACTTATGCACGGCGTCGATCGAATCCGTGCCGCAGATCCCGCAGGAACTGGACGTGAAGATGTTCCGTCCCGTGTCGGGCCGCACGACGTCGGGCCGCAACTGGGCTTCCACGACATTGAACGTCTGGACACCGCTTTCGTCTTCGCCCGCGCAAAACCGCAGGGAGACGAGCTGCTCGGGGCTCCAGATGACACCCTCGGAGACCAGGAAACCGGCTACCAGGTCAAAGTCGTTGCCCGGGGTGCGCATCGTGACGGAGAAAGACAGGCTGCCGATCCGGATTTCCAGCGGCTCTTCGACGGCGAGGACGTCCTCGCGGTGGCGGACCGGGAACTCGAGGGCCCCGCGGGATCCGTCCAGAACAAATTTGTGCACCTTGCGGCGCTGCGTGACGCGGCCCATCAGGTAATCCTCACCAACATAGATCCATCATTGCAAGTGCGCGGCCGGGTGGCCAGCACGGGGTGTTCGGGCGCGGCCGGCTACCCAAGCAGGGCACTCCAGTCCACCGGCCCATCGGTACGGGCGGACTTCCGGATAGTCCGTTTCGGGGCGGACTTCGCTTTCACTCCGGCGGCTGCCGGCTCCGGGATGGGGCCACCCCACGGCAGCGCGAAGGCAGGGACCGGCTCCCCCAGTTGTACGCCGTGGGGCGGAACCACCAGCACGCCGTCGGCGGCGGCCAGGCCCCGCATCATCCCCGGAGCCGTGTGCCGAGCCGGCGACGCCATGCCGTAGAGCAAGCGGAACGGCATCAGCCGGGTACGGCCTGGATCCGGTTCGATCATCGAACCGCACGGCACCTGGCCGACGGGCGGTAGCGTGCGGTGCCCCAGCGCCGCCAGGAGCGGGGCGCCGAGAGTGGCTAGCGCCATCATGGCCGCGAGCGGATTCCCCGGCAGGCCGAGAATAAAACGGCCGTCCGGCAGCTCGGCCAGCACGGCCGGGTGGCCGGGGCGCATCGCGATGCCGTCGATCAGCAGCCGCCCGCCGAGCTCGGCAACCGAGCGCCTGAGGTGGTCGGTTCCGGAGCGGCCCGTCCCGCCCGTGGTGATAACGACGTCGGCGGGCAGGGTCTCCGCCGCAGGCGCAGCGGCCGCTCCGAGGGCAGCGTCGGACCCAGGGGCAGTGGCAGCTCCAGGGGCAGTGGCCGCTCCAGGGGCAGTGGCCCCGCCGGTACCGGCCGGTTCGATGTCCTCAAGGGCGCTGAGCCATTCGGCGTAGCTGTCCCCGATCTTCGACTCGTCGGTGCAGATCCCGCCGAGCATCTCCACGACGCCGGCCAGTTGCGGGCCGAAGGTGTCGCGCACCTCCCCCGGCCCGGGAAGGCCCGATGCCATGACCTCGGAGCCGGTGAGAACAAGCCGGACCACGGCTTTGCCGAGCACTGGCAAGGTGTCGTGGCCGGCAAGTGCGGCGAGGGCCAGGTGGGCGGGGTTAAGGATGGTGCCGCCCGCGATGAGAAGGTCTCCGGCGGACGCTTCCTCGGCGGCCCTGCGGATGTGTTCGCCGTTTCGCGGTTCACCGGGCTTGGCGGCGCCGCCGGCCTCCAGCACCGGGAGTCCGTCCTCGTCCGTGCCGATACTGCCGCTTTCGCTGCGCAGCACGGCCTTCGCGCCGGCCGGGATGAGCCCGCCGGTGACGATGGGACTTGCCTGGTGCGGTGCCAGCCGGTGGCCGGGTTCCGCCAGGATCCAGGGCCCGCTGCCGTTGACGGCCCAGCCGTCCATCGCCGAGGAGGCATAGTGCGGCATGTCGTGGAGCGCTGCCACGTCCGCAGCCAGGGTGCGGCCCAGGGCGTAACGAAGCGGCACGGGAGCGGCAGGAATGGGCGCCGCGCAGTCGAAGGCGAGCTGCCGGGCTTCCTGCCAGGTGTGGACGAGGTGCCGGCGCGGCGTCTCCGGACCGGTCGTCTCCGGACCGGGCGTCTCCGGTCCGACGGTGTGGTCCGGGGTGTGGTCGTCCCCGGCGGGCGCCGCGCTGCCGTGCGGGGGTACGGGCGTCATGCCCCGGAGGCTTCCCTGGCCTCGTAGTCCTTGGCAAGCTTCCGGGCCACGGCCATGGCGGCCTGCATGGAAGCCGCATCGCTGGCCTGGCCCGAGCCGGCGGCCAGCCCGGCGGCAAATCCGGCAATGAAGGTGGTCAGCGGGGCTGCGGGGCGCACGATCGAGTGTGCTGCAACGCCCGCGAGGGCCAGGACCTCGTCGATGTCGACCTCGACGTCCTCCAGTTCCAGGGCCTGTTGCAGGGCACGGCACCAGTCTTCGAGCGTTTCATCCTGGGTCTTCACCGTTTGCCTCCAAGGTCGGGGTCAGCTGCGGAGTTCCGGACCGGTTGCCCGGCTGGCGGCCGTGGATCAGTCCGGATACCCCAAGTGCGGAGGCATCGTCCCACGTGTCCACGTCGTCCGTGGCCCCGGAGGGGACAGTCACTTCCCGCACCTCAAGACTAGCAAGAAGGCCCGATACCGAAGCGTTCGTGAGCGTGCCACGGCGTCCAGCTTCATCGACGCTTCTTTGTAGTGCAGTTGTGCCATATAGGCCGACGAGGGGTTGTCTCCGCCCGTCAGCAACCGCCATATAGCCGTCCCCATGTGGCCCAGCCTCCGGCAAGGGCCGGCCGGAGCGGCTGCTGGTTCCGGCGGCCTCGAGGAGCACTCGCAGGGCGGCATCCACCCGCGGCATGTCGCAGGCCAGGACGAGGGTCAGCGGCGGGGCAACGCCCTCGGCCCCCGCACGGTGGCGTTGGAGCGCGGAGAGCCCGGCCGCAATGGCGGCAGCAGGACCAGCGAACGGCGGATCCTCGCGGCAGTTCAGCACGCCGCGGGGAAGCGTTCCAGGGTCCGGACCGACAACGACGACCGTTACGGCGCCGCGCGCGGCCTGTAGGGCACGCTCCAGGAGGGTAGCGCCGTCATACACCAGGCCGGCCTTGGCCACGCCGCCCAGGCGGGAGGACCGCCCGCCGGAGAGAATTACAGCATCAAATTCCACCGGTCAAGCCTAGCGCGGGATGCGCGGGTCAGGGTGTGCCGTGCGCGGCGGACCCGGTCAGGAAGCAGATTCCGGCAACAGGAACGGGTCCCAGGCCGGCGTCGGCTTTTCCAGTTCCTTGATCTGCCAGATCGCGCCCTTCGGCGGCCCCGGGACGAAGCTGAGTTTCCAGCCCATCTCGGCGGGTGTCTGGTTACCCTTGGCGTTGTTGCACCGCAGGCAGGCGGCGACGAGGTTTTCCCACGAGTCCGCCCCACCCCTGGACTTGGGGTGGACATGGTCAATGGTGTGGGCTGCTTTGCCGCAATAGGCGCAGCGCTGAAAATCCCGGCGGAGCACGCCGCGGCGGCTGACCGCCGTCCTGGTGTTGTACCGGGGCCTGATGTAGCGATTCAGCAGAATCACCGACGGCCGGCCTAGGATGTCGGTTGGCCCGACGACGGGATCGTCGCCTTCGGCCACGACACTGGCCTTTCCAGTCAGCACAAGAACCAGCGCCCGGCGGAAGGTGACTACCGCCAGCGGTTCATATCCAGCATTCAGAACGAGAGTGCGCATCCGCATACCTCTTAACGGCCGCACCCGCCAGGGGCACAAGGGCCGGCTGCCCTGTGCATGGTCGGGCTATGGATCGACACCACAAGAGTAAACACGCGAGTGCCGGATCACCGAATTTCCATAGCCGGTACATACCCGTGTCGGCTGAAATTCATGCTGGGCGTACACGCAAAGGACCCCTGCCGGGAGGGCAGGGGTCCTTCGGTGTCGCTGCGAGCAGTTGTCTTAGCCGCCGACGCGGATGAAGACCGGGCCCGAGCCGACGTTGACGCTTTGCAGAGAGGTGGTTCCACCATTCCAGCCGCCGTGGACAGCCTTGCCGCCGCCGACGTAGACAGCGATGTGCGCCACACCCGCGCCGCCGTTCTGGTAGTAGGCGAGATCGCCCGGCTGTGCCTCGGCGGCGCTCACCGTGCGGCCGAGGGACAAGTACCCTGCCGGCCAGCCGTGGTAGTTGATGCCGGCGGCAGCAAGTGAGTTCGTGACCAGCTTGGTGCAGTCCTGCGCAACGCCAAGCTGTGCGTAGGCAGCGGACGCGATGGTGGAACCCATGCCGCTGGCAACGGCGGCCGCAGCCGGCTTGGCAGCAACCGGTGCCGCAACAGCGGCGGTGGCACCGACCGTGGTACCGGCGGTCTTGGCCGCGGCGGTGTTGGTGCTGGCGGCCCTGGTGGCGGTCGCAGCTTCCTGGACCTTGACGACGGGCTTCGGGGCCTCGATGACAGGCGCGGGGGTAGTAGTGACAGCCGGCTTCTCGTAGGAGATCGCGATCGACGAAGCAGCCGAGATAGCTGCCGGAGCTGCCGACTGGACTTCGAGCGTGGAAGCGGAGGTGGATTCGCGCTGAACGTTGGCCTCAGCAGCGTTGGCTGCGATACCGCTGGTCAGAACCAAACCGGAAGCGGCAGCGATAACTGCAGCCTGGCGGCCCATACCGCCGGCGTTGTCGCCGACAGCCTTGGCAATGACAGCCAGCGAGTTGGTCTTGGTGACCTCGCCGCGGTGCCGTGCGATTGCACGAGTAGTCATTAATTTCTCTCTTTCGTGATCCTTGGAATGCGCTTTTCAGGCGCAATCTGAGGACGCTCCGGCATCTTGGGGGTACGCCGGATCGCCCCGAATGGGTTACTTAGCGAAGGGTGTACTGCGAAGACGCGCCAAAAACGGCCACTGAGTGCAGGGGCGTAGATTGCGGCCCGGACTCAGCGGAGGTTGAGCCGGCGGTGCGGAATCCGTTCCGGGCGCCGGCAAGGGCAGCACGATAGTTGGATTCCGGCGGGCTCATAAGAGCCGCACCAGCGCTGTGAAGCGCAGCTTTGTGGCGTGAAGACACGAAAAGAAGCCTCTCCCAATGCCTGCGAGGTGAGCTGTCGGATTCGGATGGGAGTCACCCGGCCGCGCTGCTTCCTGGGAAGCTTTGCGACTTAACCCCAAGGTCTTCTTTCGAAGACCAAAATTGGTTCCCCCGCCCCTGCCAGACGATGTCATGCGAACGGACCTTGAGCGGTGGCAGAGCTAGGCAATCCACTCAAGAGCGCCAACTTCGGAAAAGTTGGCGTACCTCATACGGTACAGCAATTGGGTTTCAATGTCACATTCAGATCACGGCGCGTCACAGGAATGCGAGAGTGACCCATCGGCTTGGCTTAGAGCCAGCCGGTGGGGTCGACAACTTCTCCGTTAACCATGACCTCGAAGTGGAGGTGGCAGCCGGTGGAGGCCCCGG
This sequence comes from Pseudarthrobacter sp. HLT1-7, assembly GCF_059383435.1. Taxonomy (NCBI): domain Bacteria; kingdom Bacillati; phylum Actinomycetota; class Actinomycetes; order Micrococcales; family Micrococcaceae; genus Pseudarthrobacter; species Pseudarthrobacter sp. HLT1-7. Next base: position 77,565 of record NZ_JBWZCH010000011.1, read on the forward strand.
TGGTCCCGGCCATCGCCACGGAATCGCCGCGGGAGACCTGCTGCCCGACGCGGACGCTCGAGGAGCTGAGGTGGTTGTAGGTGGTCTCCAGTCCGTTGCCGTGGTCGATCACCACGCGGTTGCCGCCACCGTAAGGGTGCCATCCGGCAAACGTCACGGTGCCACTTGCGGCGGCGTTGACTGCTGTTCCGCACTGGGCCGCGAAGTCCTGACCGCGGTGGAACTCGCCGGAACCGCCGGTAATGGGGCTGACACGCAGCCCGAAGGGCGACACGGAATCCATCCGCACCAGCGGTGCACCAAGGCTTCCCGACGACGCAGCACGCGTGATGGCGCCTGCGGCCTGGGCGCTCAGTAACTGCTTGAGCTTCCCGTCCGGATCGCCCTGCGTGGTGACGGCACTGCGGTTAAAGTCGATCTTGGCGGCGGCAGGGGCAGTGACATCCGGCTGTGCCGCGGCGGAGGCCTCGGCAGAGGCTGAACTGACGGGCGGGCCGGCGTTGGTGACCGCGACCGGACCGGTCGCGGGGACCGTAACCGTCAGGACCAGACCTGTGGCGGCCAAGGCAATACCGGCCTTCTGCCCGACGCCGCTGGCGGAGGCGAAGTCGGTGACCTGCCGGAACGGGCTGCGCCGGCCCCGGCGTTCATCGCGGTGCGCGTCGCGCGGACGGTCGGCCAATGCGGCGACGGCCGGACGTGGCTCCGGAGCGGGACCGGCCGCACGACGGCGGCCCCTGACGGTCTGGGTGGTCAAAAAGTTGTTCCTCTCTGGAGAGCCTGCGGAGTTAGCTGTCGGATTCGGGTCAGAGATCTAAGACCCGGTCCGCCGTAAGCAAGCATCCAGACACAAAGAGGTCCAATAAAGTCCCTCACTGGAGTGTGCTTGCCGCTGGCGGACTTCACCCCAAGGCTGTGTTGAAACAGCCGGAAGTGGTTCCCCCGCCCCTGCCAGAAGGTGACTCTGTTACTGATCCGCTGGCAGAGCTCGGCTTCGAATCAGATAACGCTTTGGTATCGGTACTGGTCATCAACTATAGGCGATTAAGCCGCCCAGTGATAAATCCGTTATCGGCGGTTGTGCATAACTCGTGAGTCATCCCACGCGTTGTGACCCACGAGGTGTCAGCCGACGGTAACAAAAACGTGGGCAGCGACCTCGGGCGGCAACTCAAGGGCGCCTTCGATCTCCGGCACCCGGACCGAGATGTATTCCCCGACGCGTTCCAGCGAAACCCGGGCACCGGGACGGATCCCTCCCTCGTCGAGCTGGACCAGCAGTTCCGGCTCCACCTGGATGGGCTCGGCAAGCCGGTTGACCGTAATCCGGGAACCGGCCCCGTATCCGGCCATAGCCTCGAGCAGGTTCACGACGCCGTCCGCGTGCGGCAGGGACGGCGGACCCCCGAGTTCAGCGAGGCCAGGAATCGGGTTGCCGTAAGGGGAAACGGTCGGGTGGTTGAGCAGTTCAAAGATCCGCCGCTCCACTCGCTCGCTCATCACATGTTCCCAGCGGCAGGCTTCCTCGTGGACGTAGGCCCAGTCGAGGCCTATCACGTCCGCCAGCAGGCGCTCGGCGAGACGGTGCTTGCGCATAACGCCAATGGCGCGTTTCCGTCCGGTTTCGGTCAGCTCGAGGTGCCGGTCGCCGGAGACAACTACCAGCCCATCGCGTTCCATCCGTCCGATGGTCTGGGAAACTGTGGGGCCGGAGTGGCGGAGTCGCTCCGCGATGCGGGCGCGGAGGGCGATGATGTTTTCCTCTTCAAGCTCCAGAATGGTCCGAAGATACATCTCCGTGGTATCGATCAGATCCGTCATTCAGCTCAGCTCCTCGAGCGCCGTCCTTGCGTCATTTCCCGCCGTACCGCGTGCGGGATGAGCCCTGGCGAGCTCGGCCGCACGCTCGCAGGTCAGCCTAGCCTATTTTGAGTTTGTCCGGATAATCTCCCGGCGGCCGGTGACACTCCCGGAACGGTTCGATGACCGGACTATGACGGACTCCTTTCCCGCCAGCCCGGCGCAGTCAGGCAGAATGAAAAGTAGGCTCCCTCGCACCCAGCACGCCGGGCCACCTCCGGAGCCACACTTTGTAGCAGTCGAAAATTGGAGCCACTGTGAGCGACACCAGCATCACCATCCCCGCAAACCTCCTTCCCCAGGACGGCCGGTTCGGCGCCGGACCGTCAAAGGTCCGACCGGAACAGATGGAAGCCCTCGCCTCATCGGCGATGCTGCTGGGTACATCCCACCGCCAGGCACCGGTCAAGAACCTCGTAGGCTCGGTCCGTCACGGTCTCAGCCGGTTCTTCCGTGCCCCCGAAGGCTATGAGGTGGTCCTCGGCGTCGGCGGTTCCACGGCGTTCTGGGACATTGCCAGCTTCGGCCTTGTGGAGAATAAGGCACAGCACCTGTCTTTCGGCGAGTTCGGCTCAAAGTTCGCTGCTGCCACGAACAAGGCTCCGTTCCTCGCTGAATCCTCCATTATCAAGTCCGAGCCCGGTACTCGTCCGGAGGCCACGGCGGAGGCCGGGGTTGACGTGTACGCGTGGCCGCAGAACGAGACCTCCACCGGCGTTGCCGCCCCGGTCCAGCGCGTGGCCGGTTCCGATGAGGGTTCCCTCGTGCTGGTCGATGCCACGTCCGCGGCCGGCGGCCTGGCTGTGGATGTAGCCGAGGCTGATGTTTACTACTTCGCTCCGCAGAAGAACTTCGCGTCCGACGGCGGCCTGTGGCTTGGCCTGTTTTCCCCGGCGGCGCTGGAGCGTGCGGCCCGGGTCAAGACCAGCGGCCGCTGGATCCCGGACTTCCTGGATCTTCAGACGGCGATCGATAACTCACGGCTGAACCAGACGTACAACACTCCGGCGCTGGCCACCCTGGTCACTCTGGACGCCCAGGTGCAGTGGCTCAATGCCAGCGGAGGGCTCGACTTCGCCTCGGCCCGGACCGCGGATTCGGCCGGGCGGATCTACCGCTGGGCCGAGGCCTCCAGCTATGCCACACCGTTCGTGGCTAAGGCCGAGGACCGCTCCAACGTCATCGCCACGATCGACTTCGACGACTCGATCGACGCCGCGGCAATCGCCAGGGTGCTCCGCTCCAACGGCATCGTGGACACCGAGCCGTACCGCAAGCTGGGCCGCAACCAGCTGCGTATTGCCACGTTCGTGGCAATCGAGCCGGACGATGTGTCGGCGCTGCTCGAATGCATCGACCACGTCGTGGGGGAGCTCAAGAAGTAGTCCGCCTGCGTGGCCGGCCGCCGAAAGTAAAATGCAGGCTGCTGACCGCCGGCTGCCTCAGCGATTGGCTGCCTCAGCGATTGGCGGCGTCAGCGATCGACGGCGTCGTCCGGGTTTGCTGCTTGGCCGGCGCCGTCCACGTTGCCGCCGGCACCGTCAGCACCGCCGGCACCGCCGGCACCGCGGCCGGATTCGACATGGAAGTATCGTAGCCCTCGGGCCCTGCGGTCGAAACGGATCCGCAGGCGCTTGGCCCGGATGATCCATAGCAGCCCAATCAGCGCGGCGATCAGGCCCGAGGCGGCCGCGACACTCATGGACCAGCGGGGGCCGGCGACGTTCGCGACCCAGCCCACCAGCGGCGCCCCGATCGGTGTGCCGCCCATGAAGATCGCCATGTAGAGCGCCATCACCCGGCCGCGCATCACCGGGTCCGTGGTCGTCTGGACGTAGCTGTTTGCGCTTGTCATCATGGTGATCGCGAAAAGGCCCACGGGGACCAGCGCGGCGCCGAACCAGAAGTAGTCCGGTGCCAGGGCCGCGATGCCCGCGGTCACACCGAAGGCCCCGGCGGCCCCGAAAATGAGCCTCAGCCGGGGCTTCTGCCGGCCGGCCGCCAGCAGCGCGCCGGTCACGGAGCCGATGGCCATGATCGAGTTCATCAGCCCGAAGGCGCCGGCGTCGAGGCCGAATTCCGTACCGACCATGGCCGCGATGAACAGCACGAAGTTCAGCCCCAGGGTTCCCACGATAAAGATCGCCACGAGAACCACCACAATGTCCGGCCGGTACCGTACATAGCGAAGCCCTTCCCGGATCCGGCCCTTGCCCGCGGCCGCCTTCGGAAGCTGGCGGAGCGAGGCCGCTGGAATCTTCCACAGGCTCAGCAGCAGCGCCACGAAGGTGAGGGTGTTGATCAGAAAAACCCAGCCGGGGCCGACAGCCACCGTCAGGATGCCGGCCACGGCGGGGCCGATCATCCTGGCCACGTTGAAGGACGCGCTGTTGAGGGCCACCGCGTTGGGCAGGTAGTCGTCGCGGACCAGCTCGGAGACGAAGGTCTGGCGCACCGGGGCATCGAGGGCGGACACGACGCCGAGCAGCAGGGCAAAGCCGTAGACGTGCCAGAGCTGCGCGGCGCCGATGACCACCAGGATGCCCAGGCCCGCGCTGAGCAGCGCCATCACGGACTGCGTTGCGACCAGCAGCCGTTTGCGGTTGAAGCGGTCGGCGACGAGCCCTGCCACCGGAGCCAGGAAAAGCTGCGGTCCGAGCTGCAGTGACATCGTGATGCCCATGGCGCCCGCGTCGTGCTCGGTCAGGTGGTCAAAGACCAGCCAGTCCTGGGCCGTGCGCTGCATCCACGTGCCGATGTTGGAGACGACCGCCCCGATGAACCAGATCCGGTAGTTCAGGACGTGCAGGGACTTGAAGGTGGACGTCATGCCCGGCCCCCGCAGTCCATCTCCCCAGCCGGTTCCAACCCTTAGTCGGGCTCGTCGGAGGCTGCTTCGCCGGATGCATCTTCGTTTGAGGCGTCAGCGTCATCGTCGTCCACGTCGTCGGCGTCGTAGTCGTCGTCGGCGCCGTCGGCGTTGCCGTCCGCGTCGTCAGAGTCGTCTTCGGGGGTTTTGCCGTCCTCCGCGGAGTCGTCCTCTGCCGGGTCAGCCCCTGCTGAGGCGTCGTCCGCGACGGGCGCAGCAGCACCCTGGTCCGGGGCCTCTGCACCGGCGGCCCCGGTCTCGTCCCCCTGTTCGTCCCCGGGGCGGACGCGTTCGGCCCACGGGACCCACTCGGGCGCCAGGATGGAATCTTCGGAGGGCAGCAGGCCCAATTCATCGACCGTGACGGCCTTGGACCGCGAGTTGCGGGTGAGCACTGCGTACCACCGCCAGCCCCCGTAGCCGGCCAGCTTGGATTCGAAGAGGTGCGTGACCAGGCGGTCACCCTCGCTCTTGGCGCCCAGGTGCCGGCCGATCTGCCCGGCCGGGGCGATGCCCTCAACAGCGGTGCGGGCGACGTCGACGGCGGCGGCCAGGACGGCGTCGGGCTTGCCAGTGCGCCAGACGGGAACCCCGGCGCGCGGCTTGGATGCGGCGGTCTTGGCTCCCGCTGTGCCGGGGGCCACGGGCGCGTTCTGTTCAGGTTCCGGAGTCATCGGGAGCCCTATGCGTCCAGCTCGTCGGCAACCTTACGCAGGGCGACGGCGATCGCCTTACCCTTGTTGCCTTCCGGGTATTTGCCGGCGGAGAGAGTCCCGGACAGGTTATCCAGGACGGAGACGAGATCCTGCACCAGCGGCGCGAGATCGCTGGCGCTGGGCCGTTTGGCCTTGGCGATGGACGGTGTTTTGTCGAGCACCCGCAGGCCCAGCGCCTGGGCGCCCTTGCGTCCGTCGGCCACACCGAACTCGACGCGGGTGCCGGCCTTCAGCTCTGTGACGCCCTCGGGCAGTGCGGACTTGGGCAGGAAAACTTCCTGGCCGTCCTCGCCCGCGAGGAAACCGAAGCCCTTTTCCTTGTCATACCACTTGACCTTGCCGGTAGGCACGTAATCAACCTTCTTCGTTCTGCTGGGGACACGGCCGGCAGTCACCGCATCCGCATGGATATGCGGGTTCAGGGTATGACGGCCTGGACCATGTTGGTCTGTTCCCCCCAAGGTTATCCTGCCCGACCCAGTTTGCGGCGTTGGGGCACGGGCTGGCCCGGGCTGTTAGCGTTACTCCCATGACACCACTGCGCGTCCGGCGGCCCCTGCTGATCATGGCGGCGGCCGTCGCCGTGCTGTCCCTGGTTGCTGTAGGGGTTGTCATGGCCATGGCGTTCAGTAACGCTGTGGCCCCTGCCTGGATCACCTCCACCGCCCTCTACGGGCTGCCACTGGCTTTCCTGCTGATGCTCTTCCTCGTGATCGACGGGGCCGCGGCCCGGCGCCGGACGCACGGACCCGGCGAAAGGTAACGTTGGTCTGATGTCCCTTATCCGCGCGCTCAGCAAGGAACTCCAGGCACGCAGCGACACCTCGTTGCGGGCCTTGTTCTCCGCGCGGCCGGACCTCATCTCCCCCGGTGTCCCGGACTTCGCCGCACTTGCCGCACGCGCGAGCGGCCGCGTGAGCGTGCAGCGCGCGCTTGAGCGGCTCAACCGCCCCGAGATGCAGGTGCTGGAAACCCTGCACCTGTGCACCAACACGGACACCGGACACAGCGCCTCCGCTGCGATGCTGAAGAAGCTGATCAACGGGTCCACGCTCGCCGCCATCGAACGGCTCCTACATTCGCTTCAGGACCTGGCCCTCGTGCACCGGGCTGAACCTCCGCATGGTACCTCGCCCGCCGCCGCAAAGCAGCGGTACTACCTGCCAGTGGGCAGCCTGAAGGACGTCATCGGCATCTACCCGGCCGGGCTGGGGCGCAGCTACACCGAGCTGGTCCGGCTCCAGCCGGCGTTCGCGGCCCGCATCGTGCACCTTGTTGCGGAACTACACCGCAGCGGCGCAGCGATCTCCCCCGCCACCACGCCGATGGAAGCGGCACTGTCACTGCAGCACTGGACAGCCACGCCGGCATCCCTCCAGCAGATCCTTGAAGCCTCCCCGAACCGCACGACGGCGCTGCTCGCCCGGTTCGGGAACTGGGCCATGGGCGCCGTACCCCAGGCGCAACGCCGAGCCTCCGTGCTCAACGAGGGCGCCGACGTCGGACCGGTGGACTGGCTCCTGGCCCGCGGGCTGCTGGTACCGCTGGACGCTGCCCACGTGGAACTCCCGCACAGCGTCGGCATCTCATTGCGCGACGGCTATATCATCGAGAACTTCGCCCTGGCTCCCCCGGTGCCCCGGCTGGGCTATACCAGCGCCGCACTGCGCCGCAACGCGGCCCTGGGTGCCATCGCGGAGACGCTGCGGCTTGTGGGTGAACTGCTGTTCGTCGTCCGGGATCAGCCCCTCGTCACGCTGCGCAGCGGCGGCGTCGGCGTGCGGGAAATGAAACGGCTGGGCGACGCGCTGCGGATCGAACTGCACGAGGCCGGGGTGCTGGCAGAGCTCTGCGCCCTGTCCGGGCTGCTGCGGCTGGACGTGGACAGTTCCGGCTGGGTCCAGCCCCCGCAGCTGGAGTGGCTGACGCTCCCGCGGCAGGAGCAGTGGCTTTGGCTTGTCAACGCCTGGCTCGCCAGCGAGCGCGCGCCCTCGCTTGTGGGCCAGCCCGTCAACGGCGTCTCCTCTGGCCCCGCCACGCACCGCGGCACCGCCGGCACCACCATCAACGCGCTCTCCGCGGAGGCCCAGCGGCCGGACGCCCCGGTGGTCCGGAAACGGATCCTGGAAATCCTTCATGAGCTCACCCTGGAAGCCTCGGCGGCGGACGGCCGGGCCCCGGTACTGGACGCCTCAGCGGTGCTGGAGCGCGCCGACTGGACGCAGCCGCGGATGGCGCGGCGCTTCAGCTCGCTGGTCCGCGGTGTCCTGTCCGAGGCGGAGATGCTGGGGCTGATCGGTTCCGGCGCCCTCTCCCAGATCGGGGCGTCGATCGCCGCCGGGCGGCCCGACGACGCCCTGGTCATCCTGGGCGAACACCTGCCGGCGGCGCTGAACCATGTGCTGCTCCAGGCGGACCTCACCGCGGTGGCGCCGGGTTACCTTGCACCGGAGCTGAGCGAGAAGCTCCTGACCATGGCAGACGCCGAAGGCCAGGGCCCGGCCACCATCTACCGTTTCTCCGTCTCTTCGGTCCGGCGGGCCCTCGACGCGGGCCACGACGCGCAGACCCTGCTGGAGTTCCTGCGCCTGCACTCGGCCACGGCCATCCCGCAGCCGCTCAGCTACCTCATCGAAGACACCGCCGCCCGGCACGCCAGGCTCCGGGTTGGCGCCGCGGCCAGCTTCATCCAGAGCGACGACGAAACCGCCGTCCTGGAACTGCTCAACACCTCCGCCGCCGCCGGCCTGGGGCTGATCAAGCTCGCACCGACCGTACTGATCTCGCACGCGGCGCCCCGGGAAACGGCGCAGCTCCTGCGCAGCCTGGGGCTGTCGCCGGCCGTGGAGGAATCCGAGTCCGGCCTCGTCCGGCTGCGCCGCGGCGCCGCGCTGCCGGGCGGCACCCGCCCGGTTTACAGCGCCCCGCGCACTGCCCCGCCGGAGGCCGACGTCGACGCCCAGCTTGCGGTCCTGCGCAGCGACCGGACCTCCGGAGGCCCTGCCGACGGCGGCGCTGCCCACGGCCGCCCCGCGGCGGCTCCCGGCAGCGAGGAAGCGACCCAGCTGGGGCTGGAGACCCTGCAGAAGGCGATCCGGCTGAAACAGCGCGTGGTGATGAATGTCGTGGACAGCCTCGGGAATGCGGTCCGCGAAACCGTTGTTCCGGTAGCTGTGAACGGCGGGCGGGTCCGGGTGTTCGATCCGGACAAGGAAACCGAGCGTGTTCTGTCCATCCACCGGATTATTGACGTAGAGGCCGCAGAGGAATTGCTCCAGTGAACGATGGACCGTTGATCGTCCAGAGCGACAAAACCATCCTGCTCGAGGTTGACCACGAGCTGGCCACCGAAGCCCGACACGCGATCGCACCCTTCGCGGAGCTTGAGCGCGCCCCCGAGCACGTGCACAGCTACAGGCTCACTCCGCTGGGCCTCTGGAACGCCAGGGCGGCCGGGCTCGACGCCGAAAAGGTGCTGGACACGCTGCTCAAGTACTCCCGCTTCCCGGTGCCGCATTCCCTGCTGATCGACGTCGAAGAGACCATGTCCCGCTACGGCCGGCTGCGGCTCGAGAAGGACCCGCAGCACGGACTCGTGATGCGCACCACGGACTATCCTGTGCTCGAGGAGGTCAGCCGCGCCAAGAAGATCGCCCCCCTGCTGGGCCCGCGGATCGACGGTGAGACCGTGGTGGTGCAGTCCTCCCAGCGCGGGCAGCTCAAGCAGTTGCTGCTCAAGATCGGCTGGCCTGCCGAGGACCTGGCCGGCTACGTTGACGGCACACCCCACCCGATCATGCTCACCGAATCCGGCTGGAAGCTCCGGCCGTACCAGCGGCTGGCCATGGAGAATTTCTGGGCCGGCGGCAGCGGCGTCGTCGTGCTCCCCTGTGGGGCCGGCAAAACGCTGGTGGGTGCCGCCGCGATGGCCACGAGTTCCACAACGACGCTGATTCTGGTGACCAACACGGTGTCCGCCCGGCAGTGGAAAGACGAGCTGCTCAAGCGGACGTCCCTGACCGAGGAGGAAATCGGCGAATACTCCGGTTCCGTCAAGGAAGTCCGCCCGGTCACGATCGCCACCTACCAGGTCCTGACCACGAAGCGCGGCGGGCTGTACCCGCATCTGGAGCTTGTGGACGGCAATGACTGGGGACTCATCATTTACGACGAGGTCCATCTGCTGCCCGCCCCGATCTTCCGGATGACGGCGGATCTGCAGGCGCGGCGCCGGCTCGGTCTCACCGCCACGCTCGTCCGGGAGGACGGCCGCGAGGGCGAGGTGTTCAGCCTGATCGGCCCGAAACGCTACGACGCCCCGTGGAAGGACATCGAAGCCCAGGGCTACATCGCGCCCGCGGATTGCGTCGAGGTCCGGATCGATCTGCCCCGCGACGAGCGCGTCGCCTATGCCATGGCCGAGGACGCGGACAAGTACCGGCTCTGCGCCACCTCCGAGTCCAAAACCCTTGTGGTGGAGCGGCTCGTGGCCGAACACGCCGGCGAGCAGCTGCTCGTGATCGGGCAGTACATCGACCAGCTGGACGAGATCGGCGAGCGGCTGAAGGCCCCGGTCATTAAGGGCAGCACTCCGGTCAAGGAACGCCAAAGGCTTTTTGACGCCTTCCGGGCCGGCGATGTGCAGACGCTGGTGGTGTCCAAGGTCGCCAACTTCTCAATCGACCTGCCCGAGGCCTCGGTCGCCATCCAGGTGTCCGGCTCCTTCGGGTCCCGGCAGGAAGAGGCCCAGCGCCTGGGCCGGCTGCTGCGGCCCAAGAAGGACGGCCGTGCCGCCCGCTTCTACTCGCTCGTGGCCCGGGACACTCTGGACCAGGACTTCGCGGCCAAGCGGCAGCGATTCCTCGCCGAGCAGGGCTACGCCTACCGGATCATGGACGCGGGCGACGTCGGAACCAGCTCGCCCACCGGCTGAGCCGGCACACCGCCGCGTTCCGGGCAAGCGGGCTCCCGGATCAGCGGGTGTACGTCGACCCGTCCTGTTCCATGGCCCCGGTCCGGGGATCGCGCTGTGGACGCTGGTAGGCGAATTCGCCGCCGCTCCGGCCGCCGAAGGGGCGTCCGTGGTCGGCAAATTCCTCACGGAAAAAGGCCAGGCACCACGGGCCCACCTGGATCCGGGCGCCGGTGCGCAGTACCGACTGCGATCCCGGACCGAAGCTTCCGCTGACTTTTCCGTGCCGGACCAGGACGTATTCATCCTGGTCATTGTGGACTATTTCCGCATGTACGCCGTCCAGTCCTGGAAGCTGCAGATCCGCGGATTCATCGCTGCCGATGCGCACCCGCTCCGCACTGAGGACGAACTCACGCGGGACCTGTCCGTCCCAAGACTCCGAGTCCCGGACAAAAATCAGGCGTGGCCTTCCGCCGCCCCGGGTGTAGTGGGTTGTGGTGATGCGCCGGGGAATGGTGCGTTTCACTGTCGGCAGCAGCGGCAGCAAGGTCGCAGGCGGCAGCAGGGAAAACCTTCGGACCTTGGAACGGCGGCCCCGTTTCAGCAAAGGCGCCAGAGCCCCCAGCTTTCCCAGCTTGATGTGGGGCGATCTGGTCATCAGCCGCTGCGGGGCCGAAGCGCCAACGGCCCCCAGGCTGATGATTCTGCCTCCCGGTCCTTCCACTACAACCGTCAATCCCTGGTCTGACAGTGTCTTGGCAAGCGGCCTAACGTCGCCAAGGGACGGCATCCGTTGCGAGATCAGGGCGTCCATTCGCTCCAGGGAAACCAGTACTTCGCTCCCGGAAGCCCGCACCGATCCGCGTGCCTCCACTCCGGATTCCTCCTGGAGGGAAAAGTCCAGGTTGATGTCGGCCCTGAACCGCGGGGTCACGTTCAGCCTCGGTTCTCGTCGGAACCTGCCGCGTCGTTGTCGCTTGTGGTCACGCGAAGACTTCCGTTCAATTTCCAGGTGGCCCGCGGCGCATCCGGGCCAATGTCGCGGGGAACCTCAATGGTCATATCGATGAAGTTGTAGTTGATGGCCGCGCCCTTGCCCGTCAGGTAGGACCACATCTCTTCGGCAAGATCTGTCCAGTCGCGGATGCTCCGGTCAGCGGCGCCGGAACTGTCCGCTGCGTTGCTCTCAGTCATCACTTTGTGTCCTCTTCATTGGGTACCGGCGGTCATTCCGCCGCGGCCGGGTGATTTCGATAGGGCCACTCTAGTGTCGGCGCCGGCGGAGGGGAATGCCTTTCCAGTGCCCATGTGCACAAACTTTGCCGGCCCGGGCAATTGGCCGCCGCCCATAGAACACACATCAACCCTTCAGAAAACTCACAGACTCTGGGAGGATCATAGGAGCCATGAAAAAGAACGGTCCAGAAGCCAAGCTGCTCGTCGTCGATGATGAACCGAACATCCGGGAGCTGCTGTCCACCTCGCTGCGCTTCGCCGGCTTCGAAGTGGTCTCGGCGGCAAACGGGCGCGAAGCCCTTGCCGCCGCGGAACTCCACGCCCCGGACCTCGCGGTGCTGGATGTCATGCTGCCGGATATGGACGGATTCACCGTCACCCGCCGGCTGCGCGCCTCGGGCAAGCACTTCCCGGTCCTCTTCCTGACGGCCAAGGACGATACCGAGGACAAGGTCATGGGCCTGACCGTCGGCGGCGATGACTACGTCACCAAGCCCTTCAGCCTCGACGAGGTGGTGGCGCGCATCCGCGCCGTGCTGCGCCGCACCCAGCCGATGCAGGACGACGACGCCGTCATCCGGGTCGATGATCTGGAGCTCGACGACGATGCCCACGAGGTGCGCCGCGGCGGCACCGTGATCGAGCTGTCCCCCACCGAATTCAAGCTCCTGCGTTACCTGATGCTCAACCCGAACCGGGTGCTGTCCAAGGCCCAGATCCTGGACCACGTCTGGGAATACGACTTCAACGGTGACGCCTCGATCGTGGAGTCGTACATCTCGTACCTGCGCCGCAAGGTGGATATCGATCCCGATGCACCCGCGCTGATCCAGACCAAGCGCGGCGTCGGCTACGTGCTGCGGACGGCCGAGAAGCGCTGACCTTGTTGCTCCAGCGCTGGAAATCGGCCTCGCTCAGGTCGCAGCTCGTCGCCATCATGACAGCTCTTATGCTGGTGGCGCTCACCGCCACCGGCGCCGGGACGCTGACCCTGCTGCACAGTTATCTGCAGGGCCAGGTGGACGACAAACTCAAGGCCGCCGTCGATTCGGTGCGCCAGCAGCAGTCCTTCAGCCAGCTGCAGGACCAGAGCCAGAGCATTCCAACCGATTATTCGCTTATGCTGCTGACGCCGGGGCTCCCCGCTATTCCCTTCGGCGGCGACAAGGAACTACGCCCGGCCATCAGCAGCATGACCGCCGCGGAGGCCAAGGAACGGGCCCAGATCCCGTTCCAGGTCCGCGGCACGGACGGGCGCAACTGGCGGGTGGTTGCCCTCAACGTCGTCGACAGCAGCCAGCGCAGCTCCGTCGTGGTCATCGGGCTTCCGCTGTGGCCGGTCGACTCCGTCATGGAACACGCCGTCCTAGTGGTGGTCGGAGTGGGCCTGCTGACCCTCGTGCTGGCCTTCTTCATCGCCACCTGGAGCATCGCCCGGTCCTTCCGGCCGCTGGCCAGGGTGGAGAAGACCGCCGCGGCGATCGCCGCAGGCGACCTTTCCCGGCGCGTGGACATCGAGAACCCCGGCACCGAGGTGGGCCGGCTCGGCAGCTCGCTCAATGCCATGCTGGCGCACATCGAAACAGCTTTCGCCGCCCGGATGGCGTCCGAGGCGCGGATGCGCCGTTTCGCGGCGGACGCCTCGCACGAACTGCGCACCCCGCTGGTGACCATCCGCGGTTTCTCGGAACTGTACCGGCACGGCGCTCTGTCCGCCCCGGAGGACATTGCCACCGCCATGGGACGGATCGAAAGTGAAGCCAAACGGATGGGGTCCATGGTGGAGGACCTGCTCCTGCTGGCGAGGATCGACGAGCAGCGTCCGCTGCAGCAGAATCCGGCCGATCTGTTGCTGATTGCCAACGACGCGGCTGTGGACACCCAGGCCAGCGACCGCGGCCGGGCCATTTCCCTCACGGGACTCGACGGCGGTCCCGCCGCACCGGCACCCGTGCTGGGTGACGAGGCGAAGCTCCGGCAGGTCGTGAGCAACCTGGTGGGCAATGCGCTGCGCTACACTCCCGAGGGCACGCCCATTGAGCTGGCTGTCGGCGTCCGGAACGGCGCGGACGGTGCACGGCTGTCCGTCATCGAGGTCCGCGACCACGGCCCGGGCGTCCCGGACGAGGAAGCCGCCCGGATCTTCGAGCGTTTCTACCGCGCGGACACCTCGCGGACCCGGGAAACCGGCGGCAGCGGGCTCGGGCTGGCGATCGTGGCGGCCATTGTCGGCTCGCATTCCGGCACGGTCCGGGTCGATAAGACCGACGGCGGCGGGGCCACCCTGGTGGTCAGCCTTCCATATTTGGACGATGGTTCGGAACGCGACGACACCGCAGACCCCAGGACGGACGCCGACGACGACGCCAGGGCGTAGCTGTCACTGCGGAGGCTTTTCCACATACGCCGAACCGGGCATGGACGGAGATCTTGGCGGCTGCCTAGGCTCGAGGTGTCCGGAAGACCCGGGCGAGCCACTGTCGAGAGGTCATCCCATGAGCATCATCTCCGTCGATACGGAACTCCTCCAGCTCAAATCCGCCAACGTCAAGGCCACGGTCGACCGGATCAGCGCTGACGTCCAGGCCATGAAGCGCGGACTCGACGAGCTGCAGGCCAGCTGGCGCGGCTCAGCAGCCACCAACTTTCAGGCCCTGGTCACCGAGTGGACGCTGACGCAGGGCAAGGTCGAGGCGTCCCTGGCCTCCATCAACCTGGCGCTCAACTCGGCGGCCGCGAGCTACGCCCAGGCCGAACTGAACAACGCCCAGCGATTCAGCTGAGCGGCCCGTGCCGCCCCGGTGCCGCCCTCAGTCTTCGGGCGTGCCCTGGTGGAACCGCAGCCGCCACTGCGCGCCGTCGAGGACCCACAGCGAGCTCCGCAGAGCCGTTCCGGAACGGGCGTAGCTGCGGTAGGTCAGCAGGACAGTCCCCTCGCTCACCCGGTCTGCCCCCAGAATCTCCAGTTCAATGGGGCCGTCCGGGTTCTCCTCCAGCGCCATCATGATGGCGTCGCGCGTCCAGATCCGGCCGGAGCTGCCGATTTCGGTGAAGTCCGGATGCAGCAGCACCCCGGTGCGTCCGATGTCGGCGCGGGTTTCCGGAAGGAGGAGCTCGCGCTCAAGTGCTTCAACGATGGCTTCCGGGCTGGAATCCGTGCCCTGGGACGCCGCGACGTCATCTGCCAGCTCGCTGAATAGATCGGGTTCGTTGAACATTCCGGGTTCGTTGAACATTCCGGGTTCGCCGAACAGCTCCTGCTGGCCCGATCGGTCCGGGGCGGACTGTCCTGCCGGGGCGGACTGCACTGCCGGGAGCGCCGCCTGTCCAGCGGGAGCGGAGCCTTCCGCTGCCGCACCGAAACCGGGACCCTGGCGCGCCGCGACGCCTTGCTGGTAGGCGGTTGCCGCGGCCCGCGCGCGGTCGTCGGCTGCCTCGTTGAGCTCGTGCCCGGCGTGACCGCGCACCCATTCGAAGGTGTACTTCCGCCCGGACAGCTCCCGGTCGATCTCCTTGAGCAGCTCCACGTTCAGCACGGGCTTGCCGTCGGACTTGCGCCATCCCTTGCGCTTCCAGCCCGGCATCCATTTGGTCACCGAGTTGATGACGTACTGGCTGTCGCAGAGGATGTGCAGATCCTCGGCCGCGAGGTGTTTAGTGGACCGGAAGAGGTCCAGGACCGCCATGAGCTCGCCCTGGTTGTTGGTGCCATGCGGCCACCCGCCAGCCCGCCAGCAGCCGTCGTTCACGTACCAGGCCCACCCGGCCGGACCTGGATTTCCTAGAGCCGAACCGTCGGCCGCTGCTGTAATCGTCACTGCTATATCCTGCCAGACCCCGGGCTCTTACCCGACCCTGCCTCACCTCCCCCGGGCACCGGCCCGGCCTTGCCTCACCACGCCTGCGGGACCGCCGCAGCCAGAGGGACTGCCAAAGCGACCAGATGTGAGGGAGCGTCCGGGGACGGGGGCGGGTTAACGCCGACGGCGGCCCCACCCGAAGGTGCGACCGCCGTCGTTGAACGAATAGTTCAGGTGGCTTGGAGCCGGGTGGTTAGAAACCGCCCATGCCGCCCATGCCGCCCATGTCGTCGCCGCCGCCCATGGCCGGGGAGTTCTTCTCCGGCTTGTCGGCCACAACGGCCTCGGTGGTGAGGAACAGGCCGGCAATGGATGCCGCGTTCTGCAGGGCGGAGCGGGTGACCTTGACCGGGTCGTTGATGCCGGCAGCCAGCAGATCGACGTACTCGCCGGTTGCAGCGTTCAGGCCGTGGCCGGCAGGCAGTCCGCGGACCTTGTCGACGACAACACCGGGCTCGAGGCCGGCGTTGAAGGCGATCTGCTTCAGCGGGGCGTCGATAGCAACGCGGACGATGTTCGCGCCGGTTGCTTCGTCACCCGTGAGGTTCAGGTTGGCGAATGCCTTGAGGCCGGCCTGGATCAGGGCAACGCCACCGCCGGCGACGATGCCCTCTTCGACGGCAGCCTTCGCGTTGCGGACAGCGTCCTCAATGCGGTGCTTGCGTTCCTTGAGCTCAACTTCGGTTGCGGCGCCGGCCTTGATGACTGCAACGCCGCCGGCCAGCTTGGCCAGGCGTTCCTGCAGCTTCTCGCGGTCGTAGTCGGAATCGGAGTTCTCGATCTCGGCGCGGATCTGCGAAACGCGGCCGGCGATCTGGTCGGCGTCGCCTGCACCCTCGACGATGGTGGTCTCGTCCTTGGTGACGACGACCTTGCGGGCGCGACCCAGGAGTTCGAGGCCGGCGGTTTCAAGCTTGAGGCCGACTTCCTCGGAGATGACCTGGCCACCGGTGAGGATGGCGATGTCCGCGAGCTGCGCCTTGCGGCGGTCGCCGAAGCCCGGAGCCTTGACGGCGACGGATTTGAAGGTGCCGCGGATCTTGTTGACGATCAGGGTGGCCAGGGCCTCGCCCTCGATGTCTTCGGCAATGATCAGCAGCGGCTTGGAGGACTGCATGACCTTTTCGAGGACAGCGACCAGTTCCTTGACGCTGGAGATCTTCGAGTTGACGATCAGGATGTACGGATCCTCGAGGACCGTTTCCTGACGCTCAGCGTCGGTCACGAAGTAGGCCGAGATGTAGCCTTTGTCGAAGCGCATGCCTTCGGTGAGCTCCAGCTCGAGGCCGAAGGTGTTCGACTCCTCGACGGTGATGACGCCTTCCTTGCCGACCTTGTCCAGGGCTTCGGCAATCAGGGCGCCAATTTCGTTGTCACCGGCGGAGATGGATGCCGTGGCGGCGATCTCTTCCTTGGTTTCGATTTCCTTGGCGGAGGCCAGGAGTTCGCGGGTGACGGCTTCGACAGCCTTTTCGATGCCGCGCTTGAGGGACAGGGGATCAGCGCCGGCCGCGACGTTACGCAGGCCTTCCTTGACCAGTGCCTGCGCCAGCACGGTAGCGGTGGTGGTTCCGTCGCCGGCGACGTCATCCGTCTTCTTGGCAACTTCCTTGACCAGCTCGGCGCCGATCTTCTCGTAAGGATCGTCCAGCTCGATCTCCTTGGCGATGGATACACCATCGTTGGTGATCGTGGGGGCGCCCCACTTCTTTTCGAGGACGACGTTGCGTCCACGCGGGCCGAGGGTGACCTTGACGGCGTCAGCGAGGATGTTCAGGCCCCGCTCAAGGCCGCGGCGTGCCTCTTCATCAAATGCAATGATCTTGGCCATAACGGCAGTAGTCCTTTCGGGACAGTCGTTAAGAATGGACCTTCGCTGCGGTGCCCGCGACGGACGATCCTTCCCCGGCAGCCTCTGTACGCCACCGGGTCGGGGATCTCACCACAACCAGGTATTTCTTTCGCTCCCGGACCGGCTGCTCCACGTCGCGGCCGGTGGAACCGGGGCGTCGTTCTGGCAGTCAATACGCGGGAGTGCTAATTCAATAATTAGCACTCCCCCGGGGAGAGTGCAAGCAGTGGGCGTGCCGGGCGGCCCGGTTTCGGCACCGTACCGGCGCTCTGCCGGGGCACAATTCGCTGTGGGCGATTAACTCCCGCCGCTGCTCGCCGTTTCGCTTCCGCTCATTGTGGCCTTGTTGTCCGCGCCGAAGCTGTAGACAACGTAGTGGGCAGACGTCACGTCGCCGTTCGAATCAAAGTTAATCCGACCGGATTCGCCGTCGTAGTCGGGTCGCTTGCCCGCCCGGACGGTGTCGAGGCATTCCTTGTAGCTCCTGCACACTGCGGCCTCACCGGAGGTCTGGTCTCCGCCGGCCGGCTGGGCCTTGCCGCCGGAGACCGCGATCAGTTTCGATGCGATCGATGTGCCGGCGTCGTCCTCCGCCGCGGCCGCCGCGATCACGGCGAGGTTAACGGCGTCGTACGTCTCGGCGGCGAAGGTCATGTCCCGCAGGCCGGGGACAACAGACACCAGTTCGCCCTGGAAATGCGCGGACGCAAAGATCCCCGGCAGGATCCCCCGCGCGCCGTCGAGCGCCCGGGAGCCGAGCCCGGAGCCGTACTGGTCAACGGCACCGTCGCTGAGGATAAGCTTCTTGCCGGCCAGGCCGACGTTGTTCAGCTCGGCGATGGCACCCTGCGCACCGTCGCGGGCGATGAGGACGACGGCGTCCGGTCCCGCCGCTTTCGCCGCGGCCGCCGCCTGCTGGGCCTGGCCCGGCTTGAATTCAGCGACCGTCACGGGGCCGAGTCCGGCCTCCTTGGCCGCGGCGGCGACAGCGTTGGACACGTCCTTGCCGTAGCTGCCTTCCTCGTACACGACGGCGACTGTTGCCGCGCCGCCGTCCCTGGCGAGCTTGACGAGCACGGAGCCCTGCGCAATATCGGCGGCCGAGGTGCGGAAGTAGTAGCCGTTGCTCTTGTAGCTGCTGAGCCCGCTGGCCGTGTTGGCAGGGGAAATCATGGCGATCTTGGCGTTGGAGAGCACATCGATGGCGCCGGGCGCGCGGCCGGAGTCGGTCGGGCCGATCACGGCGTCCGCTTTGGCCGCGACGAGCGCCTTGGCCTGGGCCACGGTGTCCTCGCTGATCGTCTCGGGCAGCAGTTCCACCGGTCTGCCCTTGTGTCCGCCGGCCGCGTTGATCTCCTTGACGGCGAGTTTGGCGGCGGCCAGCTGGGGTGCGTTGAGAAAGCCCTGCTTGCCCGTGTTGTCAAGGATGAGGCCGATCCGGAGGGTGCCGTCACCGCTGGCGGCGGCCTTCTCCACACGGACACCGCCGGCGGGCCCGCACCCGGTCAATGCCAAGGCTGCAACGGCCGCCGCTGTTACGGCGCGCCCCAGCCGGCGTGCACCCGCCCGGCGTCGGGCGGACACCGGCCGCCCGGATTCCAGTCCGTCAGTGTCCGCTGAGGCGTGCGGGCCGTGCGGTGCGGCGGGAAATATCACTAGGCAGGCCGGACGCTTTCGGCCTGCGGGCCCTTCTCGCCCTCGCCGACTTCCAGCTCGACGCGCTGCCCCTCGTCAAGGGCGCGGTAGCCCTCCCCGGTAATGGCCGACCAGTGCACGAAGACGTCGGCCCCCGAATTGTCCACGGTGATGAAGCCGTAGCCCTTTTCGGCGTTGAACCATTTGACGGTTCCCAATGCCATGATGTCCACACTTTCATTTGGCTGACGAACGGCGCACCACAATGTGCGCCGCGGAATGCAATGCGACGTCCGCAAGTACTGTACCCACAGCATCCTCCCGGAGTGCAGGCCGGGGACCGGCTCGGCTTGCAATAGTCATTCAGGCGTAACCGGACCGGACTACTGGAAGCCGGGCCCCAGCACGACGACCAGCGGCATCTTGAATTCGGCTGACTCCATCATGGTCTGGATGCCGAGCAGCGAGCCCAGTGCCTCGGCGTTACCCTTCTGGGCGGCGCTGCTGTAGAAAATCACGGACGTCTGCTGTCGGACCCCACCCCAGTTACCCATGGGGCCCAGCACCCAGCCCGCGGTGGTGACCGTTCCGCCCGCGCGGCCGGCAAGTCCGGCGGTGGCCGTGCCGTTGTAGATCGCGACCGGCTGGGTCTTGTCGACGACGGCGGCGCTCGCCTTCGGCGGGGCCGACGGCGTCGCGGACGCGGAGGGGGCCGGACTCGGTGCGGCGCTGGCGGGTGCGGCGCCGGAGGGCGTGCCGGTGGGAGCTGCGGCGGCGGCCGATGCGGTGGCACTGCTTCCGCTTTGTTCGGCCGATGCGTCCGAAGAGTTTCCGGCGGAGCTAAATCCGAGCTTCGGCAGAATCAGGAGAGCCACCAGGCCAATGGCCAACGCTGTGGCGCCGACGGCCAGAATGGGTCCGAGACGGCGGCGGCGGGATCCGGCCACTGCACGGTGGACACCCTGGCGCGTGGAGGTCTCCGGGACCCGATCAAATTCATCCCGAGCATATTTGGTCATGGTAGAAACGACGTCCTTGCTGATTTCTTACGAAGTTGCCAGGGCCGGTTTACCGCGCAGGAATCTGCACATCCGGCCATGGTTTTACGCGTCTGAGCCCAAGCGGCGAGCAGTGCGCGCGCGCTGGCGTGACGTACGCAGTCTACGCAACCTCTTGACCAGCATGGGATCGTGCGCCAGGGCATCCTCGGAATCGATGAGCGCGTTGAGAATCTGGTAGTAGTGCGTGGCCGACAGGTCAAAGAGCTCCCGGATGGCCTGTTCCTTGGCCCCGGCGTACTTCCACCACTGCCGTTCCAATGCCAGCATCTGCTGGTCGCGGCCGCTCAGCGGCGCCTCCCTGCCGGTCCCCGCGGCATCTGGCTCCGCCGAGGACAGATGATCCTGCGCTTGTTCGGCCACGACACGCTCCCTGGCTGGATCCGAAAAAAGGTCTTCCCCCATGCTACGGGCGAATAACATGCTTGTCATTTGGGACCCTGCGAGAATGGATCCGTGTTTGATTCAGACGCCCCTCATTCCGAGGCTCCTCGTTCCGAGGCCCGGGACCCCGACGCGCTGTTCGGGCTGGAGCCGCCAGCGGCCGAGGGCGTCGGCTTCGCCGAGCTCGCGCGGCTGCCCCTCGCCGAGCTGATGTCCCCTGATTGGGCGGACGCATTGGCTCCCGTCGAGGGCCAGCTGCGCGACGTTCTGGACGTCCTCGCCGCTGAGGTGGCCGAGGGGCACATGGTGCTGCCTTCGCCGTCGAACGTCCTGCGGGCGTTCAGGCAGCCGCTGGCGGGCGTCCGGGTCCTGATCGTCGGCCAGGACCCCTACCCGACGCCGGGCCACGCCGTCGGGCTGTCCTTCGCGGTGGACGGCGCAACCCGCCCCATCCCGCGAAGCCTCGCCAACATCTACAAGGAGCTCAACGCCGACCTCGGCCTGCCGCCGCGGGTCCACGGCGACCTCAGCCGCTGGTCAGCGCAGGGGGTCCTGCTGCTGAACAGGGTCCTCAGTGTCCGGGCCGGGGCGGCAGCATCGCACCGGAACAAGGGCTGGGCAGCCATCACGACGGCCGCCATCGCCGCCGTCGTGAACCGCCGCAGCGCCGACGGCACACCGGCTCCCCTCGTTGTGATCCTCTGGGGCAAGGACGCGGCATCCGTCACCCCGCTGCTGGGATCTGCCCCGGTGATCGCCAGCGCCCACCCCAGCCCGCTCTCGGCCTCGCGCGGCTTCTACGGCTCGCGGCCCTTCAGCCGCGCCAACAACCTGCTTTTGGAGCAGGGCGACGGCACGGTGGACTGGGAACTGCCGCCGTTTCCGTAGAAGGGCTTCACGGTCCGGCTTCCGCCAGCCATCCTGGCTAGGCTTGGTCCCATGACGTCAGCCCCCGCCGCCACCTCGGCCACCCGGAAATCGCGACCGCAGACCAACCTCACGGTTCTGCGCCGCGAACAACTTTCACCCCACATGGTCAGGATCGTGGCGGGCGGCCCGGGCTTTGCCGGGTACGTCAACAACGGCTTCGTGGACCGGTACGTCAAAATGGTGTTCCCGCAGGCCGGGATCGACTACCCGGATCCCCTGGACCTCTGGGAAGTCCGGGAATCCATGCCGCGCGATCAGTGGCCACACACCCGGACCTACACCGTCCGCTGGGTGGACATGGCCGCCGGAGAGCTCGCCATCGACTTCGTGGTCCACGGCGACGAAGGCCTCGCCGGACCATGGGCGGCCACGGCGCAGCCCGGGGACGCCTTCATCTTCACCGGTCCGGGCGGCGGGTACAACCCGGACCCGGCCGCGGACTGGTACCTGTTCGCCGGCGACGAATCCGCGCTGCCGGCCATCGGCGCCGCGATCGAATCCCTGCCGGAAGACGCCCGGGGACTGGCCTTCCTGGAGGTGGACAGCGACGCCGACATCCAATCGATCGGCGCCCCCGCCGGTGTTGAGCTGCGCTGGCTCCTGCGCCGCGGCGTGCCCGCCGGGGCCAGCGGACTGCTGGTCGCCGCGGTCCGCGATGCGGCCTGGCCGGAAGGCCGGGTGCAGGTCTTTGCGCACGGCGAGCGCGGCTATATGAAGACCCTCCGGGAGGTGTTTTACGCACAGCGCGGGCTGGAACGCGGGCAGGTCTCGCTGTCCGGCTACTGGGCGATGGGCCGGGTGGAAGACGACTTCCAGGCGGAGAAGAAACTACCGATCGGGAAGATCTAACTGGCGAGATCCCACCGGCGAAAGCTAACCGGCGACATCCCACAGTAGGATCCGGCACCAGTGGGCATTTCGTTGGTTCGTCGGTGGGCGGGATAACGGGGGTTAGTTTCTGAGGGGCGCTTCGCTCCGCCGTGGGGACATGTCCATTCTCCGCACCCGGGACTGGGCACAAGGGGCCTATGTCCGCCCGCTGGCCCCGGCGCGGGGCATGTCCCTCTGGGCGGGCGTCCAGACCCGGGGGTATTTTCGTTGACCTGCTCCCTGCTCGAGCGTAGGCGGCCGTTGGCGGCGCTCCTTCCCAGTAGCCGGCCGCCACACCTCCCCCCAGCCCGGGAAAGGCCCGGATTCCCGCGGGCTTGTGGCGCCGGGCGAGGAAGTAACTGGGCAGGAACGTCGCGGCCCGCCGCGTCGGGCGGGTCTCCGCAGGCGTCGGGCGGGTCTCCGCAGGCGTCGGGCGGGTCTCCGCAGGCGTCGGGCGGGTCTCCGCAGGCGTCGGGCGGGTCTCCGCAGGCGTTGGGCGGGCCCTGCGGCGGTGAGCCCGGCTTCGCGCGGGAGGACATGTCCATTCTCCGCACCCGGGACTGGGCATAATGACACAATGTCCACCCGCTGGTCCCGGCACGGGGCATGTCCCTGAGCCGTGCCCTCCCGGCGCTCGGGCCAAGACTCCCGGGCGAACTAACGAGAATGCGCACTAACGGCGCCGGGTCTCCCCACAACCCCGGCGCTGCGGCGGACCGGAACTAACGGCGCCGGGCCCGCCGTCGTTCATTGCTGGACAGGCCCCGTGTGAGCGGTCTAGCGAGCGTGTCGCCGAGCACGATGCCGGCCGCGACGCCCAACACGATCGCCCCGGCGTTGAGCATCCCGCCGGCGCCGATCAGGATCTCGGATTCCTCGATGGTCAGTACATACATGGACCGGAATATAGTGAGTCCGGGCAGCAGGATCAGCGCCGCGGGGACTGCCACGACCAGCTGCGGCGCACCCATCCGGAGCGCCACCACCCTTGCCAGCAGGCCGATGGCGACGGCGGCGAGTGCCGGCGAAAAGCGCGCCCCGATCCCGAGGGCATCTCCGCCGAGCAGCACCAGATAGCCCACCACGCCCACGGCCGCGGTGGGCAGCAGCAGCGTCCAGCTGGTCTGCTCGGTGATGCCGATCATCAGCACCGCGATGGCGATCAGGACGATCACGGCCCACAACGGATACGCCGGCGGGAATGTTTCGGTCACGTCGATGGGCTCCATGCCGGTCATGTCCCCCACCACGAACCCGATGGCGATGCCCGCGACCAACGCCCCAAATGTCAGCATGGTGGAGAGGAACCGGCCGGCCGCCGTGACGGGGAAGCCGTTGATCGCATCCTGCACTGCCGAGACGAGCCGGCCGGTCGGGAGCAGCAGCAGAATTCCGCCGACCACCACGATGGCGGGAGGTATCTGGATGCCTACCGGGTTGCCGAACCGCCACAGGAGCAGCGCGATGAAGGTGACCAGGAAGGAACAGGATGCCGTGATAAAGAAATCCGGTGTGCGCCAGCGTCCCAGCTGCCGGGCCAGCAGGCTGACCAGCAGGTTGGACGCGAACGCGACGGCAGAGGCGCCCGGGCCGCCGCCGAGGACCCCGACGAAGACCGCGGAGAACACCCCGAACGCCACCGTGACCATCCAGCGCGGGAACGGTTTGGCGCTTTGGGTGATTTCGTCGAGCCGGCGCACCGCCTCCTCGCGGCCCACGCCGCCGGCGACGATATCCGTAACCAGGGAGTGCACCTGGGCGAGGCCCGCGTAGTTGTTGGTCCAGGACCGCACGACGCGCAGCAGCGAGATCGGAGTCTGGTCCCTGGGGGCGTAGTTGATGGCCACCGACTGGTTGGTGATGTCCACCTCGATGTTCTTCAGGCCCAGGGCAGCCGTGATGGCGATGATGCTGGTCTCCACCTCCAGGGCTCCGGCGCCGTAGCGGAACATTGACTCGGCCAGGTGCAAGGCGAAGTCGATCGTCTTGCGGGCAGAGGTATCCACTCCGCCCACCTGGATCATCGGGTTGGCATAGGGGCTGCCGGCAAGCCGGTCCACAATACTCATCGGAGCGGTCGGCGGGTTCTCGCCCTGGACCAGCCGGCGCAGCATCCGCTTGGCGGCAGCGTTTTGGTGCACCTGTATGGCCGACATCGGCTCGGTCCTGGGCAGCCCGTCCGTGGGCGGTCTGCGGCGGCCGTCGGCTTCCTTGGTCATTCCGGCCTCCCTAATATCCTGTATGCAGCCGGTTTAGTAGAACTGCTGGCCCGTGCGGCGGGTGTAGAGCTGGCGGGCGACGCGCTCCCCCGCGGCCATCCAGGCCTTGTACTTCAGCGGGCTCAGGACCTGGTCGTAGCAGCCGACAAAGTCCGTGACGGTCTTGCTGAAGCTGGTCTTGAACAGGCCCAGCCCGTGGAACGGGTTGGCCGTGTCCTTAAGCTGGCCGCTCGGGGGCGTGCCGCAGAAGTCGTATTCGGTGCAGCCGAGTGCCTTGAGCTGGTTGATGGCCATCCACTGCACGAGGTGGGAGTCACCGTACTGGCCGCGATTCTGCAGGGAGCCGCCGTCCTTGTAGGTACCCTTGCTGCCGTAGTTGATGACGAAGGCGCCCACCGACGGCACGCCGTTCTCGTGGACGAACAAAAGCCGGCCCTGGCCGCGGGCGATGAAGTTGGTCCAAAACTGGCGGTAGTACCCGTATTCGCGGACCCGGACCTGGGACTTGGCCTCCACCGTGGTGGTCATCAGGGCATACATGGCTTGGAAGTTCTCTTCCGTGGGCTCCGCGTTGTGGACCTCCACACCTTCGCGGAGGGCGCGGCGGACGGCGTTGCGGCCGCGGGAATGAAGGTTACGCAGCAACTGGTTTTCCGCCGGGGAGATGTCCAGCAGGGCCGTCGAGTCGTTGGGCTGCAGGTTGTGGGTCTTGACCAGACCGGCACTCTCGAGGACCCGTCTGGCGTCGTCGGAGAGCACGATGTCCGGCTCGATCTTAATCGCGAAGACCCCCAGCCGGGCACGCTTCACGAACTCGGCGTTGGCCGCCGCGATGCCCGGGATATCCTCGACCGACGCCACATCGGGGCCTTTAATCAGGTACCAGAGCTTGCCCAGGAGCGGAAAGGACTTCTCGAGGATGAGGTTGTAGCTCGTGTAATCGGCGGTCTCGTACACCAGGTGCAGGGGCTTCCAGCCGAAGTGCTGCTTGACCTCGGCAAAGGCCTCCGATTGCAGGAGATTGCCGCCGTTGGCGTTCGCCGTGACGTGGGTATCCCAGTTGGCGATCTCTTCGGCAGAGGCAAAGCGGGCAGTGAAGTCACGCAAGGGTGCGGTATCCAATCATGGCGGTACGAGCGTCGGCGGCATGCGGACATGCAGCTTCAAGTCTATCTGCCCGGCCCTCTGCTCCGGCCCCGAACAGACCCGCTACGCTGGAAGCATGCCGCCTGATCAGCAACCATTGACCGCAGGATCTGGGACCCCGCTACAAGGGCATCGAAAACCTGCGCCCGGAGGGCGCGCGCTGGGCCCCCAGCTGCTGGGACTGCTGGTGTTCCTTGGGGCCTCCGCCCTGGTTGCGGGACTCGGCGGACTGGCCAGTGCCAGCAACGTTGATGGCTGGTACGCCACCGCGGCCAAAGCGCCGTGGTCCCCGCCTAACTGGGTGTTCGGGCCGGCCTGGACATTCCTCTACACCGCAATGGCCGTGGCCGCCTGGCTGGTCTGGCGCCGCCGGGCCGAAGGGAGCAGACGCGCCCTCACCGCCTACGCCGTGCAGCTGCTGCTGAACCTGCTGTGGACGCCGGCTTTCTTCGGCCTGTACCCGGCACTCGGCACCTCCGCCCTGTGGCTCGCCTTCGGCATCATCGCTGCCCTGGCGGTGGCGGTGACCGTCACAGTGCTGCACTTCGGACCAATCAGCCGGATAGCGGGGTTGCTGCTCTTGCCCTACCTCACCTGGATCGTGTTCGCCTCGTCGCTGAATCTGTGGGCGGCGCTCAACAACTGACGGCTAGCACTCCACCACATTCACGGCGAGGCCACCCATCGCGGTTTCCTTGTACTTGGAGCTCATGTCCTTGCCGGTCTCCCGCATGGTTACGATCACCTCGTCGAGGGACACCCGGTGGGTTCCGTCGCCCCAGAGTGCCATCTTGGCGGCATTGATGGCCTTCGCGGCGGCGATCGCGTTGCGTTCGATGCAGGGGATCTGCACCAGCCCGCCGATCGGGTCGCAGGTCAGGCCGAGGTTGTGTTCCATCGCGATTTCCGCGGCGTTTTCCACCTGCTGCGGGGTGCCGCCCATGACCTCGGCCAGGCCTGCTGCCGCCATCGACGACGCCGAGCCCACCTCGCCCTGGCAGCCCACCTCAGCGCCTGAGATCGATGCCTGTTCCTTGTAGAGCACCCCAATGGCCGCGGCGGTCAGCAGGAACTTGATCACGACGTCGTCGCGGTCCTGCTGGGTTGCCTTGTCCATGCCCGGCGCGAAGTGCAGGGCATAGTAGAGCACGGCGGGAATGATGCCGGCGGCGCCGTTGGTGGGGGCAGTGACCACGCGGCCGCCCGAGGCGTTTTCCTCGTTGACGGCGAGGGCGATCAGGTTTACCCATTCCTGCCAGTATTTCGGGTCGCGGTAGTCGGGGTCCTGGCCGCGGGTTTCCTTCATCAGGCGTTTGTGCCAGTCAGGTGCACGACGGCGGACCTTGAGCCCGCCGGGCAGCAGGCCCTCGCGTTTGAGGCTGACCTCGACGCAGCCTTCCATCACGGAGTAGATGTGCAGGAGGCCCTCGCGGATCTCCGCCTCGGTCCGGGAGGCGCGCTCGTTGACGAACATGATCTCGCCGATCGAGAGGCCCTTGGACTGGCAGCGGCCCAGCAGTTCCGCGGCGGTGCGGAACGGCAGGGGCAGTTCCTTCTTGGACTCGTCCAACTCCTTGAGCGCCGCATCCTCCTCGCCTTCGCGGACAATAAAGCCGCCGCCGACGGAGAAGAAGGTGGCACTGTGCAGGATGCCGCCGTCGGCGCCGGAGACGGCGAACGTCATGCCGTTGGTGTGCCGCGGCAGGATGGTCAGCGGGCGCAGGACCATGTCCTTGGCTCCGTAGGGCAGGGGCACGCCGCTGCCCTGCCCTGAGCCCGCGAGCTGCAGGGTCCCGGTTTCGGCGATGGTGGCGAGCCGCTCCTCCACTTCCTCGGGGAGGATCAGCTCGGGGTGGAAACCTTCCAGGCCGAGCAGGATGGCCGTCATGGTCCCGTGGCCGTGGCCGGTGGCGGCAAGGGAGCCGTAGAGATCCACGCGCAGCGACGCCACCTTCTCAAGGAACCCGGAAGCCTTGAGTTCTTCGGCAAACACCGCAGCGGCCCGCATGGGACCCACGGTGTGGGAACTCGAAGGCCCGATCCCAATGGAAAAAAGATCAAAGACACCAACAGCCATAGCCGGGTTCCTAACTAGATAAGTGGTCGGTCGGCGGAGGGGCCGGCCGGCCGCGGTTTTCGAAAGCGTGCGTCAAAGCGACGGAGGAGCAGCACGCGTGAAAACTGGGGCCGGACGGCCCCGGAGCCAGCCCGGGAGGGAAATCAGGCGAGGTTGGCAACCGAGGGGTACAGCGGGTGGGCGGCCGCGAGTGCCACCACCCGGGTGCGCAGGCCGGACAGGTCCGCGCCGGCGTCGGCGATCAGGGCTTCAGCGATGATATCCGCAACTTCGGCAAACGCAGCTTCGCCGAAGCCGCGGGTGGCCAGCGCCGGGGTGCCGATGCGGAGCCCCGAGGTGACCATCGGCGGTCGCGGGTCGAACGGCACGGCGTTGCGGTTGACGGTGATATCGATTTCCGCGAGCCGGTCCTCGGCCTGCTGGCCGTTGAGCTCGCAGTTGCGCAGGTCCACGAGAACCAGGTGCACGTCGGTGCCGCCGGAGATCACGGAGATGCCCTTGGCGGTGACGTCGGCCTGGACCAGGCGCTCGGCGAGGATCCGGGCCCCGGCGAGGACCCGCACCTGGCGTTCCTTGAATTCGGGCGAGGCTGCGATCTTGAACGCCACGGCCTTTCCGGCGATCACGTGCTCCAGCGGGCCGCCCTGCTGTCCGGGGAACACGGCCGAGTTGATCTTCTTGGCGATGGCGGCGTCGTTGGTCAGGATGATGCCGCCGCGCGGACCGGCGAGGGTCTTGTGCGTGGTGGAGGTGGTGACGTGCGCGTGCGGCACCGGTGACGGGTGCAGGCCGGCGGCAACGAGACCGGCGAAGTGGGCCATGTCCACCATCAGGTAGGCGCCTACGGAGTCGGCGATCCGGCGGAACTCGGCGAAGTCCAGCTGCCGGGCGTAGGCGGACCAGCCGGCAACGATCAGCTTCGGCTGGTGCTCTTGGGCCAGGCGCTCCACCTCGACCATGTCAATCCGGTGGTCCTCTTCGCGGACCTGGTACGGGATGACGTTGTACAGGCGGCCGGAGAAGTTGATCTTCATGCCGTGAGTCAGGTGCCCGCCGTGCGCCAGGTTCAGGCCCATGATGGTGTCGCCCGGCCGGATCAGTGCGTGCATGACGGAGGCGTTGGCCTGCGCGCCGGAGTGCGGCTGGACGTTGGCGTATTCGGCGCCGAACAAGGCCTTGACCCGGTCGATCGCGAGCTGTTCGACTACGTCAACGTGCTCGCAGCCGCCGTAGTAACGCTTGCCCGGGTAGCCTTCGGCGTACTTGTTGGTCAGCACGGAGCCCTGCGCCTGCATGACGGCCTTGGCGGTGTGGTTTTCGGAGGCGATCATTTCCAGGCCGTCCCGCTGACGGGTGAGCTCTGCGTCGATCTGCACGGCGATCTCCGGATCCAGCGCTGACAACTCCGCGTCGAGGCTCGGGGAGATGACCTGCTCGAAGGTCACGGTGCCGGGGGCACCGGTGCCGCTCACAGTTCGCCGCCGTTCTTGGACGCGTAGTCCTGGGCCGAGAGCAGCGGGCCGTCTGACTCGGCGGCGACCTTGAAGAGCCAGCCGGCGCCGTACGGGTCGCTGTTGATCAGGGCAGGGTCATCGGCGACGGCGGGGTTGATCTCGGTGACCTCGCCGGTAACGGGGGCATAGAGGTCCGAGACGGACTTGGTGGACTCGACTTCGCCGCAGGTCTCCCCGGCGGTCACCGCGGTGCCGACCTCGGGCAGGTCCACGTAGACGATGTCTCCTAGCGCGTCGGTGGCCACGGCCGAGATGCCAATGGACACAATGTTCCCGGCCTCCCGCGCAACCCACTCATGCTCGTCGGAGTACTGCAGTTCAGGGGCAACTTTTGCCATGTGCTTTTCCTTTGTCTTGGAGTGGTCTTGGTGCTAAATCAATTGTGGCCGGGTTACGCGGCGGGGTTCGCCATCCTCCGCGTGCTCGGTCGCGAAAGCGCCCGCTGAGCGGACGCGACGCTCCCTTAGAGGCACGCTTCCGGATGCCGCGCCCCCGCCGCTAACAACCAGTTCAGTTTTCGAGGCCATCCGTTTCCGGAAAGGAACCGTGGCCGTTCGTATTCTTCTAGAACCGACCCTCGGTAGGCGGTCCATCTTCAGCACCTTTACCTTTCGAAGGCGCCGATTCCCGTAAGTCCCGTTCGAGTCCGTGGTCCGAAAGGTGAAGCGTCCTCGAGGGGGCGGCTGGCCGCGGTTTTCGAAAGCGTGCGTCAAAGCGGGGGCCCACGCCGTCCGGGTTCCCTGGCCGAGCTTGCGAGGTTAGGGAGACGGTGGGGAGAAGGAGCAGCACGCGTGAAAACTGGGGCCAGCCGGCCCCGGAGCCGGGTACCGCTGAGGATACCGGCCCCGACGGCACCCTGGAACTGAGGGACTACTTGACGCGCTTGTAGAACGGCAGTGCGACCACTTCGAACGGCTCCATCTTGCCGCGCAGGTCGACGTCGAGCGTGGTGCCGGGGTCGGTGAACTCGACGTCGACGTAGGCCATCGCGACAGGGTAGCCCAAGGTGGGTGAGGGCTGGCCGGAGGTGACTTCGCCGACCGTGTTGCCGTCCTTGAGGACCGGGTAGTGGCCGCGGCCGGCCCGGCGTCCGAGGCCCTTAAGTCCGACGAGCTTGCGGCCCGTGGTTGCTCCGGCTCCGGCTTCCTTCTTGGCGGCCAGGGCGGTCTTGCCGACGAAGTCGCCTTCCTTGGAGAGCGCGACGACGGGTCCCAGCCCCGCGGCGAACGGGTCGCCGTCGAGCGAGAGTTCGTTGCCGTAAAGCGGCATGCCGGCCTCGAGGCGGAGTGAATCCCGGGACGCCAGCCCGGCGGGCGTCAGCTCGCCGTCCTCGGCGATGGCGACGAGCGCCTGCCAGAGGGCGGAGGCGTCGCCGTTCGCGACGAAGATCTCGAAGCCGTCCTCACCGGTGTAGCCGGTGCGGGCCAGCAGGAGCTCCCGGCTGGTGCCGCCGACCATGAACGGGACGTCGACGGCGGCGTAGTACTTCAAGCCGGTGACGAGCGCGTGCTGCGCGGCGGGGACGAGGCGGAGCAGAATCTCCTGGGCCTTGGGTCCCTGCACCGCGATCAGCGAGGTCCCGGCGGACGCATCCTCGACGACGACGTCGAAACCCCCGCTTTTTCCGGAACCAGCCCGCTCAGCGAGGGCCTCGGCCACGACCTTGGCGTTGCCCGCGTTGGGGACGACCAGGAATTTCAGCTCTCCGCGGCGGTAGGTGATGAGGTCGTCGATGATGGCTCCGTCCTCGTTGCAGATCAGCGAGTATTTTGCCTTGCCGATCGCCATCGCAGAGATCTTGCCGACCAGGGCGTAGTCCAGGAACGCGGCGGCGTCCGGGCCGGTGACCCAGACTTCGCCCATGTGGGAGAGGTCGAAGATGCCCGCGGAGTTGCGGACGGCGTGGTGCTCGGCCAGTTCGGAGCTGTATTTGAGCGGCATCTGCCATCCGCCGAAGTCCGTGAAGGAGGCGCCGAGCTTCTTGTGCTCTTCGTAAAGTGCCGTGTAGTTCTCAGTCATCGTTGGCTGTCCTTAGTTGGCGGAGTCGTCGGAGTGGTCCTCGAAGGCTTCGAGGGGTGGGCAGGAGCAGATCAGGTTCCGGTCACCCGCGGCGCCGTCCACCCGGCCCACCGGCGGGAAATACTTGTCCTGCCGGAGCGTGTGAACCGGGAAGACGGCCTGCTCGCGCGGGTAGTCGTGGGCCCAGCCGGTGCTGATGACGGCGGCGGCGGTGTGCGGGGCGTTGCGCAACGGGCTGTTTTCGGCGGTAAAGTCACCGTGCGCCACCTGGTCGATTTCGGCGCGGATGGAGACCATGGCGGTGATGAAGCGGTCGATCTCGCCGAGGTCCTCGGATTCGGTGGGCTCGACCATCAGGGTGCCGGCCACCGGGAACGCGAGCGTCGGGGCGTGGAAGCCGTAGTCGATCAGGCGCTTGGCCACGTCCTCGGCGGTCACACCGGTCTTGGCCGTGAGCTCGCGCAGGTCCAGGATGCATTCGTGCGCCACGAGTCCGCCTTCGCCGGTGTAGAGCACCGGGAAGAAGTCGTTCAGGCGGGCCGCGATGTAGTTGGCGGCGAGCAGCGCCGACTTGGTGGCGTCCGTCAGGCCCGTGCCTCCCATCAGCTTCACGTAGGCCCAGGAGATCGGC
Organism: Pseudarthrobacter sp. HLT1-7; assembly: GCF_059383435.1. Lineage (NCBI taxonomy): Bacteria > Bacillati > Actinomycetota > Actinomycetes > Micrococcales > Micrococcaceae > Pseudarthrobacter > Pseudarthrobacter sp. HLT1-7. Next base: position 109,356 of record NZ_JBWZCH010000011.1, read on the forward strand.
AGCACGCCCGCCGATCCGTAGCGCGACGCGGAGATTGGGGTGCCTTCTGCGCCGTTGGCCGGATCGGCGGCGTTGCCGGGCATAAACGGCGCCAGGTGTGCCCGGGCGGCCACGGGGCCGACGCCGGGCCCGCCGCCGCCGTGCGGGATGCAGAACGTCTTGTGCAGGTTCAGGTGGGACACGTCGCCGCCGAACTGTCCGGGCTGGGCCAGCCCGACGAGGGCATTCAGGTTGGCCCCGTCGATGTAGACCTGGCCGCCTGCCGTGTGGACGGCGTCGCAGACCTCGCGGACATCGGCGTCGAACACCCCGTGGGTGGACGGGTAAGTGATCATGATGGCGGACAGCGCGTCCCGGTGCAGCTCGATCTTGGCCCGCAGGTCGGCGTGGTCGATCGTGCCGTCGGCGGCGGTAGCCACAACAACAACTTTCATGCCGGCGAGCACAGCCGAGGCCGCGTTGGTGCCGTGAGCGGAGGCCGGGATCAGGCAGATGTTGCGCTGGGCCTCGCCGCGGGAGTGGTGGTAGCCGCGGATGGCAAGCAGGCCGGCAAGCTCGCCCTGGGATCCGGCGTTCGGCTGGATGGAGACCTGGTCGTAGCCGGTGATCTCGGTCAGCTGGGCTTCGAGGTCCTCGATCAGCTCGCGCCAGCCTGCCGTCTGGGATTCCGGGGCGAAGGGGTGGATAGACGCGAACTCCGGCCAGGAGATGGCTTCCATCTCGGCCGTGGCGTTCAGCTTCATGGTGCACGAGCCGAGCGGAATCATGGTCCGGTCCAGGGCGAGGTCGCGGTCCGAGAGCCGGCGGATGTAGCGCAGCAGCTGCGTCTCGGAGCGGTGGGTGTTGAAGACCGGGTGCTGGAGGTAATCGGAGGTGCGCCCGACGGCGGTGTCCAGGCCGAACTCTTCGGACGACTCAACGACGCTGGCGCCAAAGGCGGCGACGACGTCGGCGACGATCGCCGCCGTCGTTGCTTCATCGGTGGATATCCCGACGGTGTCCGCGTCGATGCCGCGCAGGTTGATGCCCGTGGCCTCGGCGGCGGCGATGATCTGCGCGGCCTTGCCGGGGACGGAAACGGTGACGGTGTCGAAGAAGGACGTGTGCAGAACCTGCAGGCCGGCGGCCTTCAGCGAGGCAGCGATGGTCTTGGCGTGGCCGTGGGTGGTCTCGGCGATTGCCTTCAGGCCGTCCGGGCCGTGGTAGACGGCGTAGAAGGAGGAGACGATGGCCAGCAAGGCCTGCGCGGTGCAGATGTTGGACGTGGCCTTTTCGCGGCGGATGTGCTGCTCGCGGGTCTGCAGTGCCAGCCGGTACGCGGGGACGCCGGCGTTGTCCTTGGACACGCCAACGAGGCGGCCAGGCATGGACCGTTCCAGGCCCTTCTGCACTGCCATGTAGGCGGCGTGCGGCCCGCCGAAGAACAGCGGGACACCGAAGCGCTGGGCGGAGCCGACGGCGATGTCGGCGCCCTGTTCCCCCGGCGGGGTGATGAGCGTCAGCGAGAGCAGGTCCGCCGCGACCGTGACCAGGGCGCCGCGTCCCTTGGCATCCGCGATGACGGCGGTGTGGTCGAACACGCGGCCGGACACGCCGGGCTGCTGGATGACCACGCCGTTGATGACGCCGTCGGGCAGGCCCTTGGAGAGGTCGGCGACCTCAACCTCGAAGCCGAGTGCCTCGGCGCGGCCCTTGACGATCGCTATGGTCTGCGGCAGGCAGTCGGCGTCGAGGACGGTCTTGCCGTCATAGGCCGACTTATTCTTGTTGGCCCTGCGCATCATCAGCACGGCCTCGGCGACGGCGGTGGCTTCGTCCAGCAGGGAGGCGTTGGCGATGGGGAGCCCGACGAGGTCCTGGACCATGGTCTGGAAGTTCAGCAGCGCCTCAAGCCGGCCTTGCGAAATTTCCGGCTGGTACGGCGTGTACGCGGTGTACCAGGCAGGCGCCTCGAGGATGTTCCGGCGGATGACGGCCGGGGTGAGGGTGTCGTAGTAGCCCTGACCGATCATCTGGACGGCCGTCTTGTTCTTCGCGGCAATCTTGCGCAGCGCGGCGAGGACTTCCACTTCGCTGAGGGCCTCGCCGAGCGCCAGCGGGGAGTCCTGCCGGATGACTTTCGGGACGGCGGTGTCCACCAGCGCATCGACGGTGTCGTAGCCGACAGCCTTCAGCATGGCGTCGACGTCGGACTGGCGGCGGGCGCCGATGTGCCGGTCAACGAAGGACGTGGAGGCTGAGGAAACAGTCACAAGGAACTCCATAACTAAGGCGGCGCAGGGTGCGCCGCATTGATTCGGGTTCCTCCCCGCTCTGTATTGGACCTGAGAGTTTCCGCGCGGCCGTGCTCTCGCAGGGCCCCGGTTGCACCGTCGGTGAGCACAGCATGTCGGAGGACAGCCTGCTACTTTCCAGAGTTGCCTTGCCGCGGCGGTACGTGGGCCTGAGAGATTCCTGGGGAGGGTTTGCTCCTACGGCGCCTGCTTGTACCTACTTGCAGGACTCTCCCGCCGCAGATCAATGGCATATTCAGTTGCTCGTGACCGCAGTCACAGCTCCCATTGTCCTATGCCCGGCCCCGGTCCGCAAACTTCGCCCGCCGGCGGGCCCAGGTTACGGGCGTGCGGCCCACGGCGCGGGGGCACCTCAGCCGCGCAGCCGTTCGACGGCAGCCAGCAGGCTCTCGACGTCGCCGCTGATTTCCGGGAACAGCCCGCCGGGCCCGCGGGCCAGCATGGCGTTGAAATACAGTCCGTCCCCCATGTACAGGACGGCCTTGGCCATACCGGGCCCGACGTCGGTCGCCAGCAGTTCCAGCCAGCCGGCCTGGGCGGCGGCAAAACGGTGCAGGGTTTCCTGGTGGGCCACTTCGGCCAGCCGGGTGGCGGCCACGAACACCCGGTCCAGCGGGGTGTCCGCCCAGACCGACGACTTGATGAAGAATGCCGCGGCACCTTCCGGGGCGGCGGCCATGGCGTCGAGATCCTCGGCGAGCAGCCGGTCCAGCCGCTCCAGCAGTACCGCGACCATCGCTTCCTTGTTGGGGAAGTGGTAAAGCAGTCCGCCCTTGGAGACGCCGGCCAGCCTGGCGACGGCGTCCAGGGTCGCGGCACGTTCGCCCTCTTCAATCAGCAGGCATTCGAAGGCGTCAAGGACGGCTTCGCGGGCGACGGGTTTTCTGGCCATGGTTACTATCATGCCCGGTGCCGAGACTGGTTTCTCAACCCGGGTTTCCTAACTATACCGTCCAGACGGTACAGTTATCACCATGAGCAACACATCTTTTACCCCGGACGGCACCGGCGGCTTGCGAACGCGGGCCACCGAGACGACGTCGACGACGGTCCCGCGTGCGCCGTGGCGCGACTGGCTGGCGCTGGCGCTGCTGATGTTTCCGGTACTGCTCGTGGCGGTCGACAACACGGCCCTCACCTTCGCCCTGCCGGCGATCGCCCGCAGCCTTGACGCCACCGGCGTCCAGCTGCTGTGGATTGTGGATGCCTATCCCCTGGTCCTCGCCGGCCTGCTGGTTGCGATGGGCAGCCTGGGTGACAGGATTGGCCGCCGCCGGCTGCTCTTCATCGGCAGCATGGGCTTCGCGGCTGTCTCCGCGGTCACCGCCTTTGCCCCGAGTGCCGAATGGCTGATCGCCGGCCGCGCAGGCCTGGGCTTCTTCGGCGCCATGCTGATGCCGTCCACCTTGTCCCTGATCCGCAACATCTTCCCGGAGCCCAACCGTCGGCGGCTGGCCGTGGCCATCTGGGCTGCGGGGTTCTCCGGTGGTGCGGCCCTGGGCCCGATCTTCGGCGGCTGGCTGGTGGAGAACTTCTGGTGGGGCGCCATCCTGCTGGTCGCGGTGCCGATCATCCTGCCCCTCCTGGTGCTGGGTCCCGCCCTCATCCCGGAATCCCGCGACCCCGCTCCCGGCCGGGTGGATGCGCCGAGCGTCATTCTGTCCCTGCTGGTCATGGTTCCGGTGGTCTACGGCATCAAGGACCTGGCCACGCACGGCCTCGCGCCGGAACCGCTCGCCGCGATCGGCTTCGGCCTGCTCATGGGGTACATCTTCGTCCGGCGGCAGCGGGCCCTTGTCGCGGCAGGCCGGAATAGTGCGGGCACGGAGGACGCCGGCCGGAAAACGGGCGCCCCGTCGAAGAGCCGCCCGGCCTCGCCGCTGTTGGATCTCAGCCTCTTCGGCAACAGGGTCTTCAGCACCGCGATTATTGCCAACGTCCTGGCCTTGTTCTCCTTCAACGGCTTCATCTTTTTCCTCGCCCAGCATCTACAGCTGCTGGAGGGGCAGTCCCCCTCGGAGTCCGGGATCGCGATGGTTCCGGCCCTCATCGCCACCGTCGCGGCGGGCCTGCTGGTGGTGCCGCTTGTCCGGAAGGTCCGGCCGGGATTTGTGGTGGCCGGCGGGCTGCTGCTGAGCGCGGCGGGGTACACCCTGGTGGCATTCGGAAATCACAGCAACGGCCCTGCCTCGCTGCTGGCGGCCCTGCTGGTGCTCTGTCTGGGGGTCGGCGCGGCGGAGACCATCTCCAATGACCTGATCCTCGCCGCCGCCCCCGCGGAGAAATCCGGTGCGGCGGCCGCCATCTCGGAAACCGGCTACGAGGTCGGTTCGCTGCTGGGCACGGCCGTGCTCGGCTCGATCCTGACGGCCTCGTACCAGCAGAACCTCCGGCTTCCCGCCGGCGCCACCGGGACGGCCCCGGCAGAGGCGACGGCCCAGGCCGGCGAGACGCTCGCCGGCGCCATCGAGCTGGCCCATACCTTGCCGGGACCCCTGGCCGAAGCCGTGACAGAGGCGGCCCGGGCCGCCTTTGACTCCGGTGTTCACATCACGTCCGCCATCGCGATGGTGCTGATGGCCGGCGCGTCAGTCCTCGCCGGCGTCGTCCTCCGCAAGGTGCCGACCGCGAAATAGCGGGATGGAACGACGCCGTCGTGCGGGGTCAGGCGGTCAGCGCCATACAGCAGAGCGCCCGACGCCGGCAGGTACCCGGCGTCGGGCGCTTGGAACTGCGGGTGGCGACTATTTGCTGTCCGCGGTGGTAACGCTGGTGCCGGCTCGCATGGTCTCCGCGTTGACCATCCAGGCGTACTGCTCCAGCTTGGCGATAAACGCGTGCAGCAGGTCCGCCGTCGTCGGGTCCTCTTCGTCCACTTCGTCATGGACTTTGCGCATGGTGCCGACGGCGGCCTCGAGAGCCGCGACGATCCGCTCGATGGCGTCCTTGGTGTTGATCAGGCCGGCCGGGAATTCGGCGAGGGCGGTGGACTTGGACACCGTGGAACTGCGGCCGTCCGGCAGGGCGTGGAGGGCCCGCATGCGCTCCGCCAGGTCATCTGCGAAGGCGCGGGCAGCATCGATGATTTCGTCCAGCTGCAGGTGGAGGTCCCGGAAGTTCGTCCCCACGATGTTCCAGTGTGCCTGCTTGCCCTGGACATGAAGTTCGATCAGGTCCACGAGCACTGCCTGCAGGTTGGTCGTGAGGGTCGGTGTTGCTTTCATGGGTCCTCCTGGGTAGGTCCGATTCCGTTGCGCCCCATACCGCTGGGGCCGATGCTTCAGACGCTACCCCAGCGCCCCGAGGTGCGCGCCGGTCCCGGCGGAATTTCTCGGTCAGCTTACTAAGTCGACTTACTACCGTCAGTGGTGAGGGTCCAGCGCAGGCTTAGCGCTGGCCGCACCGCAGGCTCAAACCGCCTCGTTAAGCACCGGCCCCAGCGGGAACAGAGCGCGGGTGATGCCCCCTGCGGTGGCCGCATCCAGCTGCGACAGGTAGTCGTTGCGGCGCCGCGGGGCGATCCGGGACTGCGGTTCGAAGCCCCGATCAGGATCGTCCGCATAGTGGGCCGTGAGGCCGTCACGCATAAGCCGAATGGCCTCGGCACGCTGCTGGGAGACCGCCGCGTGGGTGGACCCGAGTTCCGCGGCCAGGTCCTTGACGGTCCTGTCGCCGAAGTAGATCTCCTCGACGACGTAGCGCATGCGATCCGGGAGGGACTTCACGGCTGCGCGGAGGTACTGGAGCCGTTCGTCCGCGAGCACGGAGTGTTCCGGCGTCAGCGTTTCTGCGGCCAGCGTGTCGACGACGGCATCATCGAGCGGCGTCAGGGTGCGGGAGGCGTCGGCGAGGGCCGCTTCGACGACGCTCTGCTGGACGCCCAGGGACGAAGCGATCTCGTCGACGCTGGGGGTGCGTCCGAGGGCTGCGGCTAGGGTTTCCTGGACCGACATCGTCTCCTTGATCCGGCGGCGCGCGGACCGTGTGGCCCAGTCACTGGCACGCATCTCGTCGGCAAACGCGCCGAGGATACGCCGGCGCGCAAAGGCACCGAATGGTACGCCGAGGTCCGGGTCGAAGGAATCGGCCGAGGTGATCAAGGCAATGGCGCCGGCAGACGCCAGGTCATCGCGGGAAAGGTGTGATGCCTTTGAGCACAAGTCTGAGACAAGATAGCCAACCAGCGGAAGATGCTGTGTGACCATCTCGTTGCGTTCCACGCGATTCAATAGTTCCCCCAAAGAGCCCAGATCCGGAGGCCTTAAAAAGGCCGAGAGCCGCAGCCGAAAACGGTCCCGTACTTCCCACCGGGACGTCGGAGTGTGAAACCCGGGCGCAGCACCCATGACGAAACGTATCACCCGAGTCCCAATCTGCGTGTAACCTCAGGGAAAAGCTTGGCTGAAAATGCGGTAACTCTTTTCATCGGGGCGGCAAGGGAATGGGGCCTATGGGTGCAGGTGATCTATCGGCGGCTCTCTGGCAGGAGCGCCGCCAGCTGGAACTGCTGCTTTTCAGGTTGGAGACGCAACGGCTCCATGTCCTGGCCGGCAATTTGAAATGGCTTGGTTTTACGGCTTCCGAGATGGAGAGTGTCCTCGATCGGATGCGCTTTGAAGCCCTGGCCCGGAGTGTCGAATCGGCCGCGGTGGCGGCGGAATGGGGCTTGCCGGCCCAAGCGACCCTGATCGGGCTCGTGGCGGGGGCACCGCCCGGTGCCTGGCCCGAGGTCCTGCAGGATCATCTGGAAGGGCTGCGCGAATTGCTCCAGCAACTCGGCGACGCCGCCCGTGCCAATGAGGACACGCTGCGTCGTGTGAACCGTCAGCCGGCTGCCGGCGCATCCGGTGAGACGGACACGGCCGGAGATCTCGACCAGTTGACGACGGCGGGAAACATTGAGCGCGCGCTGGCGGTCACCCGCCGGACAACCCAGCCCCTGCTCGAGAACTACCTCGACGGAACCCCGGACTGATCAGAGGCGCCGGTCAGCCCGTTTTGGGGGCAGGCGCCGGCGGCAGCAGGCCGCGGAGCGCGTCCTCGGATTCCACGCCCGCCTGGGCTGCGGCAAGGTTGGCGGCCGCGATGGCCTCGATGACCTCGCGGCGCTGGATCGGAACGCCGCGGGGTGCCTCGATGCCGATCCGGACACCGTCGCCGCGGCCTTCCAGAACCGTGATGACGATCCCGTCGCCGATCATGATCTGTTCGCCCGGCTTGCGTGTGAGTACCAGCATTCTCTCAATCTACCCTTCGCTGTGTGGCGCCGCGGACGATTCCCGATGCCACGGCCGTGCCACTTCTGCCCATGTCAGATCGTCACGGCGTGTGCCGGAGCAGAATCGATCCACCCCAGCGGCAATCCGAGCCTGTTGACGGTTTCGGGGGTGGCCGTTTCGGCGGCTCCTACGACGGCCACCGCGCTGATGGTCAGCTGCGCTGCGAGGACCCCGACCCAGCGTGTGGTGTCCTCGGCCTTACGTCCCGCGTCCACCACCACCCAGAGCTGGTCAGCGGAGAGCGCGGCGACGGACTGGAGCCGGGCGATGGCATCGCGGGCCTTCCCGAGTCCGAACGCCACCACAACTGTCTGTTCCGTCAGCACTGCGTGGGCGCGGGCCGCCGTCGCGCCCTGGCGTCCCTCCACGTGCAGGTGGCCGTAGGCCGACAGCTTTCCGGCCGTGCGCACATCGGCGCCGCCGGCTGCCGTGGACATGGCCAGAGCTGCGTCGAGAGCATCGTCCCCCAGCCCGACGAGGACCACCAGGTCCCCGACGCCGCTCAGCACGGTGGGGACCATCTCGCGCCGCGGGGCGGGCGCCGTGGTCGTAGGAGCGGCGGCAACGGCGGCGTCATATCGAGCGCGGTCCGGGACGACGGCGGCCGGGACGACGGCATATTGTGCGCGGTCCGGGACGACGGCGGCCGGGGCGCGGAGCCCGGCACCAAGCTGCTCCAGCAGTTCGGCAAAGTCCGGCGACTCGGTGGACAGGCCGGCGCTAACGGGCCGGTGCAGCTTCAGTTCGGCCGCGTCCGCCTCTTCGAGCAGGGCCGCGATCGCCGCACCCTGCAGCTGGTGTGCGGGAGCTGCCGCCGCATGTGGGGCGGCAGCAGTATCCGCCGCGACCGGGAGGACCGCCTCGGGAACCACTTCGCCCGTGACCACCTCACGGCCGGCCGGCACCTCGATGATCGCCTCGTACCGGTCACCGGCGAAGAGCCCTGCAATTCCGGGGCTGGTGACGCGCTCCGCGGAGACGATGCGGGCGGCGGGCCCGTGCTGAAGTTCGGCCTTTCGCCGGATCTCCTCCAGCGAGGCTCCCTTAAGCCGATAGGGGTTCGGCATGGCGTACAACTCCTACAGTTTCGATCCGGACGTTGGCGGAGGTAACTTCCCGGTAGGACAGTACGGGCACCGAGCCCGGCTGCGATCCCACGAGCCGGTGAATGGCGGGCCGGAGCGCCGGAGCGCAGACCAGCACGGCCTGGCGGTTGGCCGCGGCGGCGGCGTCGACGGCGTGGCTCACCGAGCGCAACACGGCGTCGAGCCTGTCCTGACCCATCACGATCTGGCTGCCGCCCTCGGCGGGGCGCATGTCCTCGAGCATGGACTGCTCCAGGAGCGGGTCGATCATGATGACGTTGAGCACGGGACCGTCCATGAACTTGGCCGTCAGCGCGGGGCCGAGGGCCTGGCGGGCGGCCTCGACCAGCGACTCCGGGTCGGTGGAGATCTTGGCGCGGAGCGTCAGCGCCTCGTAGATGCGGGCCAGGTCGTTGATCGGCACATGTTCATCCAGCAGGCCCTGGAGTACGCGCTGCAGCTCGGCGAGGGAGAGCAGCGCGGGGGTGAGTTCGTCGACTGCGGAAGGACTCTGCTTCCGCACCCCTTCGGTGAGCACGCGGACGTCCTCGCGGGAGAGCAGCCGGGCGGCATTGGCTGTGACGATCGATGAAAGGTGCGTCACGAGGACGGAGACGCGGTCGATGACGGTGGCGCCGGTCATTTCGGCGTTATGCCGCATTTCCGCCGGTATCCATTTGCCGGCCAGGCCGAAAACCGGCTCGATCATTGCGATGCCGGGGAGCGAGTCGAGGCTGTCACCCAGGGCCAGCATCTGGCCGCTCGGGGCGGTGCCGCGGCCGGCTTCCACGCCGGCAATCCGGATCGCGTAGCTTGCCGGCGGGAGGTCCACGCTGTCCCTGGTGCGGACGGGCGGGATGACAAGGCCCAGCTCCATCGCAATCTTGTGCCGCAGGGACCGCACCCGGGCCAGCAGGTCATCGGAGGCGCCGGAGACCATGTCCACGAGGTCCGGGGCCAGCAGGATCTCCACAGGGTGGATGCGCATGTCCTCGAGGAGCTTTTCGTTGGGATCCATCTCCGGGAAGTTCAGCGCGGCCGCCTCGGCTTCGGCCGACTTCTCGTTGTGCTGCTGCCGGGCGGCGATCCGGCGGGACGCGATGAGCAGCCCGGCTCCGACCAGAAGGAAGGGCAGCGGCGGCATGCCGGGGATCAGGGCCATGGCGATCGCGGCGACGCCGGCGATCATCAGTGCGTTGGGCGACTGCATCAGCTGGGTGGACGCTGTGCGGCCCATGTCCGATTCGGTGTTCGAGCGGGTCACGATCATGCCGGTGGACACTGCCATCAGCAGTGCCGGGATCTGGGTGACCAGCCCGTCGCCCATGGTCAGGATGCCGTAGGTGCCCACGGCGTCGCCGATCTCCATGCCACGCTGCAGCATGCCGATGGCGATGCCGCCGATGAAGTTGATGATGATGATGATCAGTCCGGCGATCGCGTCGCCCTTGACGAACTTCGAGGCACCGTCCATGGCGCCGTAGAAGTCGGCCTCGGCCGAGACCTCGGCCCGCCGTTCGCGGGCCTGGGTGTCGGTGATCAGGCCGGCGTTGAGGTCGGCGTCGATCGCCATCTGCTTGCCGGGCATGGCATCGAGGGTGAAGCGGGCGCCCACCTCGGCGACGCGTTCGGCTCCCTTGGTGACAACCACGAACTGGATGACCACCAGGATCAGGAAGATGACCGCGCCGATGATCATGGAGCCGCCCACTGTCACCTTGCCGAAGGCTTCGATGACCTGGCCGGCGTGCCCCTCCCCCAGAATCAGCCGGGTGGAGGCGACGTTGAGGCCCAGCCGGAACAAGGTGGCGACGAGCAGGAGCGAGGGGAAGACAGAGAAGTCCAGCGGCTTCTTCACGAACATGCTGGTCAGCAGGACCAGCAGCGCCAGCAGGATGTTGCAGACTATGAGGACATCCAGCAGGGGCGCGGGCACCGGAACAATCAGCAGCAGCACAATGCCAACAATGCCGATGGGCACCGTCAGCGGGGCGAGCTTCTTGATCATGGTGCGGTCCTTTCACAGACGCTGGTTCGAAAAGTGTTCACGCGGTGCCTCATACGGCAACTCCTACGGCTGCGGTTGTGCTGCTCATGCGGTGCATCCCGACGGCGGCGCCGCGGGCCTTGAGTGCCATCACGAAGGCGAGGACACCGGCTACGTCGCGGTAGAAGTCCACCGGGATCTCCTGGCCCAGATCGCAGGAGCTGTGCAGTGCCCTGGCCAGCGGAATGTCCTGGACCATCGGCACGCTCTTTGCCTCGGCCTCTGCCCTGATTCTGGTCGCGATGTGGCCGGAGCCTTTGGCCACCACACGGGGCGCGGATTTGCCGGGTTCATACTTCAGTGCCACCGCCACGTGCGTAGGGTTCACCAGCACGACGTCGGCGTCTCCGATCGCGGCGATCATGCGGTTCCGGCTCATTGCCATCTGCCGGGCCCGGCGCTGGGACCGGATGAGCGGATCGCCTTCACTGTTCTTGTTCTCGTCCTGGACTTCCTTTTTGGACATCCGGGTCTTTTTGCGGTTGCGGCGCATGACGACGAAGAAGTCGGCCGCCGCCAGCACGATTCCGGCGGCCACGGCGAACTGGATCAGGGCGGCGATGCCCCCGCCCGCGGCCTGCACCACACCCGCCACGGGCATTCCCCCGGCGGTCAGCAGGACCGGGACCAGGCCCTGCACCACGCTGTACAGGACGAGGCCCACCACGCTGGCCTTCAGCAGCGCCTTGACTCCGCCCCAGACTGCCTGCATGCCGAACATCCGCTTCAGTCCGCCGAGCAGTTTGAAGTGCTCGAAATCGAACTTGAACTTCTTCAGGTGCACTCCGCCCTGCAGCGCGGATCCGGCGAGGACCACAACAAAGACGACCATCAGCATGGGACCGACGATGCCGGCGATGGCCGCGAGGCCGTCTTCCAGGGCTTTCACGGCTTTGCCCGGGTCCGGAGCGGCCACGATGCCGCGGACGCTGAAGAGCTGGTCCGTGGCAGCGTTGGACGCGCGTTCGACCGTTGCGGGGATCATGATGGCCGCGGCCCCGACACCGAGCCACGCGGTGAGGTCCTGGGACCGGGAAAGCTGGCCCTTGGAGCGGACCTCCTTCATCCGTTTGTCGGTGGCTTCCTCGGTCTTTTCCTGTGAATCCGACATCAGCCCACCCCCAGCACGGACTTGGCGGCCTGGCCGGCCAGGCTGGAGACGATCCTGGGCAGCGCGAGGAACATAAAACCTGCCAGCATCAGCGTCAGCAGGATCTTGAGCGGGAAGCCCAGCGAGAAGGCGTTCAGCGCCGGTGCCACGCGGGTCAGCAGGCCCAGTCCGACGTCGGCGAGGAACAAAACCACCACCAGGGGGCCCGCGATCTGGACTGCGGCGAGGAACATGCCGGTGACCGCCGCCGTCATGGCCTGGACCGGCTGGGCCAGATCCATGCCGCCGGCCAGAGGCAGGGCCGCAAAGCTGCCCGTCAGCCCGGTGATGACCAGCTGGTAGCCGTCCGAGGCGAACAGCAAGGCCAGGGCGGCCATCTGCAGGAGCCTGGTGAACTGCGCGCCGTTGACCATCATTTGCGGGTCGAAGGCCTGCGCCATCTGAAACCCGCTGAAGAGGTCGATCAGGCTGCCGGCGGACTGGATGGCGGAGAAGATCACCAGGACCAGAAATCCGAGGGCCAGCCCGGTCACCAGCTCCAGGACCACCCCGCTAACGAAGCCTGCCGTGTCGCGTGGCGTGTAGCCGACGGAGACCCGCTGTGAGACGGCCAGGCCCAGGCCGAGACCCAGCATGGCCTTGACGCGGCCCGGGAATGACTGGTGGGCGAAGGGCGGCGCCACGATCAGGAATGCCGTCATCCGGACGGTGGCCAGCAAAAGCACTTCCAGCCACGTCGGGTCGATCGGGATACCCACCTCACAGGCCGCCGAGCAGCGACGGGATCTTGGCGAAGAGATCGTTGGTGAAGGTGACCATCTCCGAGATCATCCAGTGCCCGCACACCAGCAGCGCGATGGCCACCGCCGCGGCCTTGGGCACGAAGGACAGGGTGGCCTCCTGAAGCTGGGTGATGGACTGCAGCAACGCGATGGCCAGGCCGACGACGAGCGCCGTCACCAGGACGGGGGCAGAGAGCTTCGCGGCCACGATCATGGCCTGGAGGCAGATATCCAGGACGGCGTTGGCGTTCATCCGGTGCCCGCATAGCTTTGGATGAGCGAGGTGATGATCAGGCCCCAGCCGTCCACGAGGACGAAGAGGAGGATCTTGAAGGGCAGCGAGATCATCACCGGCGGGAGCATCATCATGCCCATCGACATCAGGGCCGCGGAGACTACGAGGTCGATCACGAGGAACGGGATGAAGATGACGAAGCCGATGATAAACGCGGCACGCAGTTCGGAAATCATAAACGCCGGGATCAGGCTCTGCAGCGGCACCGACTCCGGGGTGGCCGGATTTTCTGCACCCGCAGCGCGGGTCATCAGCGCAATGTCCTCTTCACGGGTGTGGGCCAGCATGAACTGTTGCAGCGGGCCGGATGCGGCCGCCACGGCGCCGTTGAAGTCCAGGGTGCCGTTGAGGTAGGGCTGGATCCCGATGGTGTTTATCTCATTGAGCACGGGCCACATCACGAAAATCGAGATGAACAGGGCCAGGCCCGCCAGCACCTGGTTCGGCGGGATGGAAGGCAACGACAGCGCGTTGCGGGTCATGGCCAGGACCACGAAGATCTTAGTGAAAGACGTCATCATCAGCAGCAGCGCAGGCGCCACCGAGAGCAGGGTGATCCCGATCAGGGTCAGAACGGCGGTAGACGGTTTGCCGTCGAGTCCGTTGATCTCGATGTTGACGCTGCCGCCGGGGTTGGCCGGATCCGTCGGGGCCACCGGCGGGGTGGGGTCGATGGGTGCGGCGTGGCCGGTTGCAGCGTTGAGCCACAGCAACAGGGCCGCGAGGAAGACGGCGGCGAGTCCCAGAAAGACAATCCTGGCCGGGTGGCGCCGGTCAGGGGCGGCGGCCGGGCGTGCGTTGGCCGGCCGGGTGCTGAGGGGGCGGTTCAATTGCGGCGTCCGCTCCTGAGAACGGCAGCGGCCTGCTTCCAGGTGGAGCCAGCCAGGATCGAACCGTGCAGAGGCGGGTGTGCGGGGCTGCCCGCGCGCGTCGCGGGGCCGCGCGCGTGGGAATCCCCGTGCAGGGTGCTGCGCCGGGACGGCGGAACTCTCTCCGAGCCGGCGCCGGCCACGCCGGAGGAAGCACTTTCGACGTCGGCCTCGCCGGCGGTGCGCCCGGCTCCCTCGCCGGCGGCCTGGCTGTCCGCTGTGATCTCCGGGAAGCCGGTCTTTCCGCCGGAAAGCGGGCCGAATCCGGCGAGGAGACGGGCGAATTCGCCGGCGCGGTTCTCGGCAACCGGGACCTCTTCCGCTTCCGCCGGGATGTCGCCGGTGTGCAGGACGTTGACGGCGTGGTCGGTGACGCCGAGCAGGAATCGCTGGCCGGCGGCGTCGACCACCACCACGGAGGCCTTCTGGCCGACGCTCTGGCGGCTGACGATGGTCAGCGCACGGTCAGCGCGCCGCCGTCCGGTGCCTTTGCCGAGCCGGCGCTGCAGGAACCACATAAGGCCCAGCACCGCGCCCAGGGCCACGAGTACCCGCAGCCCGAGGATCAGCGAGTCCATTCAGCTGAGCCCCTCGGCAACATCGAGGATGCGGGTAATCCGGACAGCGTAGTCCTGGTCCAGCACCACCACTTCGCCGTGCGCGATCAGGCGGCCGTTGAGGAGTACATCGGCGGGGGCCCCGGCCGAGCGGTCAAGTTCGATGATCTTGCCCGGTTCGAGCGCGAGCACGTCGCGGACCGACATGCGGGTGCGTCCGATCTCCACGGTCAGGGCCATTTCGATGTTGTTGATGCGGCCCAGCCGGCCGGCGACGGCATCCGCGCCGGCGAACACGTCGCCGCCGCTGTCCTGGCCGGAGCTGTGCTCCCGCAGGCGGACCGCGAACCAGGCCGCCGGGCTGGCGCCGTCGGAAAGTTCGAAGACGGCCGTGTCCGGGTCCGAGAGCAGCCCGGACGCGTCGGATTCCCGCAGGTCGCTCAGGACGCCGGCGCCGAAAGCTGAACTGGCGCTTTCCATCGCGGGGCGCAGGACATCGGTCACCGAAACGTGTCCAAGCTGGTTTCCGGCTCCGGCAGCCTCATCGAGGAATGTACGGTCGCTGAGCATCAGGGCGAGATCCGCAGTGACGGAGCCAACGAACGTTGCGGTGACGGCCTGACGGGCGTACGCCGCGGCGGCCCGTGCGGGCACCAGCGCAACAACTTTTAACGCTACCGGGCTCGGCAGCTCCTCGACCAGCCGTTCCGCCGACGATTCGTGCCTGGTCAGGGTGATGCTCATCGGTGATTCTCCTCGATTGTGACAATAACGGCAGCCGCCCTGGATCCGTTGCGGGCAGGGGCGGCGGTGGCGAGCCTGGTGCCGTCCAGAGTGAGGTCAAACGGCCTGTTTTCCAAGTGCGGCAGGGTGAGGACGTCTCCGACGGCGAGGCCAAGGATCTGGCTGGGGGTGACGAACGACGTCGAGAGCCGCACCGACAGCTCCACGGGGACCCGCTCCAGCTGCGCACTGACGCGGGCCGGGGCGTCGCCGCGGTTGTCGGTCGGGTTGACCTTCTTGAGCCGCCCGAGCAGCAGGGCGGCCGGGACGGCAAGGGTGGCCGGGGCGCTCATGTCGCCCACGTTCATGGTGAACGCCGCGACGATCATCAGTTCACTGGGCGCTGCGGCCTGGGCGAACTGGGAGTTGTACTGGATGGTGTCCACCCGGACTGCCTCGCTCAGCAGCGGCCCAAAAGAGTAGCCGAGGTCCTCGAGGGCCTCGTCCATGAGCCCCTTGACCAGCGCCTGCTCGATCTGGGTGAACTTGCGGTCCGGCATGGGCGCGTCCTTGGAGGCGCCGAGCATGCGGTTCACCCAGCCGAGGGCCGCCGGTGCCGGGAACTGCACCACGAGCTTGGAATCGTGGGCCTCGACGGTGCACAGCACCATGGAGGTCACGGCGGGCAGGGAGGCTGCGTACTCGTCGTAGCTCAGCATGCTGACGTCATCGAGCCGGACGACGGATTTGACTCGGACCTTGGCGGTCAGCTGGGTGCCCCATTGGCGGGCGAAGGTTTCAAAGGCGAGCTCCAGCACGCGGCTGTGTTCGCGTGCCAGCGTCGCGGGACGCCGGAAGTCGTAGACGGTTACGGTCCGCTCCCGTACCACTTCCCGCTCATCCAGAACACTCACGGTTGCCACTATCGGCAAGGGATCTGCCGCCGTAAGCAATCCGCGTCAAGCAAATTGCAGCAGGCAAGATGCGGCTATTTCTGGCTGAGCTTCAGCGCTTCGGGAATGAGGGCCCGGACGACGTCGGGCTGGTCGGAGATAACCACGATGTCCACCCGGCGGTTCCGCTCCATCAGTTCCGGCGTGGAATCGTCGTTGACCTGCCGGGCGGAGCCGAACGCGACCGCGCCGATGGTCCCGGGAGTAATCCCGCCGCGCTCCACCATGTAGCGCAGCACATTGACGGCGCGCGCGGAGGACAGCTCCCAGGTGGAGGGGTAGGCCGTCACGCCGTTCGCTGCGTGGCCTTCGACCATGATCTCCAGGGCAGCCGGGCCGAGGACCGGGGAGACGATCTGCAGGACCTGGGAAGCGCGGTCTGTCAGTTCCGGCCGGTCAGCGGCGAAGAAGGTCTGGGATCCGATGAGTTTGACGGTCAGCCCGCGCTGATCGATCTGGAATTCCACGTTTTCACTGAGTCCGGCCGCCGCCAGGCCCGCCCGCATCTGGGCTTCCAGGGCGCGCAAGCGGTCCACTTCCTTCTTCGCCGCCTCGAGGGCCTCCGGCGTGGCCGGCGACGCCGCAGATTGGCTGGCGGCGAAGGCTTCCAGCTCTTTGTTCACGAGCTCCGGCGGGACCACGGTGCCCTCGGCCGTGTCCACGGTTTCGGACGCTACCGAGCCGAAGCCTGTGGCCAGGGAATTGCGGAGCTTCTCGAACTTGTTGGCGTCCACCGTGGACATGGCGTAGAGAACGATGAAAAGGCACATGAGCACCGTGACCATGTCCATGTAGGACGCCATCCAGCGTTCGTCAACGTGGTGCTCTTCGGGTTTTTTGCGGGGGCGTCGGCGGCCACTCACGCGGCCGTGTCCATCGTTTCAGCGTTGCCAGCGGCCGCCTTGCGTCCGCTTCCCGGGCTCTTGAGCTGGTGCTCGGGGACCATGGAACGAAGCCTCTCGGCGAGCAACAGCGGCTGGGCCCCGGCCTGCACCGCGAGCATCCCCTCCATCAGCAGAGTCCGGCGTTCGATGTCCAGTTCGGACAGCCGGGCCATCCGCGAGCTGAACGGGAGCCAGATGAAGTTGGCCGACAGCAACCCCCAGAGGGTGGCAACGAAGGCCGCGGCAATCATGTGCCCCAGCTGCTCCGGTTCGGAGAGGTTTTCCAGGACGTGGGTCAGGGACACAACGGTGCCCACGATACCGACGGTGGGGGCGTAGCCGCCGAGGGACGCGAAGAACTTCGAAGCGGAATGATCGCTGCGCGCCTTCGTATCAATTTCATCCTCCATTTGCATCCGGAGGTCTTCAGCGTCGGTGCCGTCGGCGATGTTCTGCAGGGCACGGGCAAGGAAGGGGTCATTGACGCCAGCGGCTTCTTCCTCGAGGGACAGCAGGCCCTCGCTGCGGGCCTTTTCCGCGAACCGGACCATCTGGTCGATGCTGTCCTGCGGCTTCGCGGTTTTTCCGATGAACATCCCCGGCACGGCTTTGAATGCCTGGACGACGTCCTTGAGCGTGTTCCCGGCGAGTCCGATGGCCAGGGTCGCGCCGAAAACGAGAATCATGGGGGCCGGCAGCAGCAGTGAGGACAGGCTGCCGCCTTCCAGCAGGACCATGACGATGAGTGAGCCAAAGGCGAGGAGCAGTCCGATGACTGTTGCGGGATCCATGGGTTACTTTCTTGGTTGCTCAGGTGCGGTGAGACTGGCGGCGCCTTTGGGATCCGAGGGAGGGACCAGACTCAGCGGGTATCCCGTAACGGCGGGGAAATCCCGCGCCTTGCCCAGCACGTACGCCCGGTAGTCGGCAATGAGTTCCACCACGTCCGCAAGGCTTTCCAACACGACGTAGGCCGCGCCGTCCAGTGTTACCAGGTGGGTGTCGGGGCTCTCGTGGATACGCTCGATCAGGTCCGGATTGATGGCGAAGCGCGTTCCGTTGAGGCGTGTGACGACGATCATGGGCCGATTCTGCTCTGTTCTCGCGCTCAGCGTTGCTCAGCAAGGGGGAGGGTGTTCTCCTCTTACTGTCGGCAAGGCCGCCCACTTCGTTAGGCGCCGGTTATGAACACTTCCGGTCGTACCGGATCCCGGCTGCGGCACCCTCGCCCAAGGCCTCGCGGGTGTCCGCCCACACATTACTGAAGAGGCCGGTGACCGTGCTGGCCCGGCAGTCGATGATGCGCACGGGGTACCTCGAGTCGTTGCCGAAATCGTACTGGTTCCGGCCGAGCCTGTTGGCGCGGACCGTGACCGTGATGTTGGAGTAGTTGGCGTTGTCGATCACGATGCTGCTCTGGCCGCCGTCCAGCCAGTTATTCTCGACGACGACGCCGGACAGCTTGGCGACGTTCTGCTGCAGGAGGATCGCCGCGCCCCCGGACGTTCCATGGGCGCTGGATTCACTGCCCGGGCCCCGGACTGTGGAGCTGATCACGTGGTTGCCCGTGATCCGGATGTTCTCGCCGCCCTGGACCTGGATGCCGTCGTTGTGCGTGCCGTCGGCATGGGCCGGGTCGTTGCTGAAGTAGCTGAGGTCGTGGATGTAGTTGGCGTCGGCCACCACGTTTGCCGTCGGCGGTCCATTGGGGCGGTTGAAAATCCCGAGCCCGTCGGTAGTGCCGTAGATGTTGTTCCGGCGGGCCGTGTAGTCATGGCCCACGACTCCGTCGCGGAAGTAGGACGGCCGTTCCGGCGCGATGGTGCTGTTCTCGACCAGTAGCCCTTTCACGCCCGCGTCGGTGGCATCCACGATCCCGGTATTCGACGGCGGGATCTGCAGCCCGCCGCGCAGCCGGCAGTTCCGGATAGTCACATTGCTGGCACGGATCTTAATGTCGCCCCAGATATCCAGGCCCGCCAGGACGGTCCCGTCCACGGTGATGACGAGGTCTGTCCCGGCGGTGTTATATGGAGTGAGCTGCGTGCCCGGCGGAACCCCGGTGTTGGCGTCGCCCGGGCGGTCGGTGCCGTCCGGATTTCCGAAGAATGCCAGTGCTGCCCAAACGAGCGCAATGACCGCGACCATAGTGGCGAACGTCAGGAAGTGCCGGCTGCGCCGGAAGGACCGGCCCGCTTCCGCGTTCCCGGCCGGCCGCGCCCCGCCCGATTCCCTGCCGGGCACGGGGGTGGATCCGTCGACCTCGTCGAGGTGGCTCATCCCCGCGGCATTCCAGATGTCACAACTCCGATTGTCCACGGATGCACCATTCCGCGCTACGGCTGAGGCGGCCGGTCTTCAGGTGGAACGCGACGGCGGCTCCGGGCCCGGCACAACGCCGAAGCCGGAGCCGCCACCCGGAGCGCCACCGTATGGTTTCCGCTGCGCAAAAAGTCCCGCGACACGGAAACGGCCCGGCGCTGCGGGAATCCGCGCAGCGCCGGGCCGTTTCCGTGTCGGGGAGCCGAATCCGCAGCGAAAACCGCCATGATGCCGGACGTTCTTCAACGCATCCGCGAGAGAGGCGAGAGGGGAGGGCTTCGGACACACCAGTCACCCCAGGAGCGTGCTGATTGAGTCTGTTTTTAGACGATATGAAGTGAGGGTGGCCAGGTAACGGGAAGAGGCCGGGGCCTTCTGTTTCACAGGGTCCGTGGGTTGCCATTGACAGCTCCCTTGGCCTGGCCGGCTCGTCGGGGGTGCAATGGTA
>NZ_JBWZCH010000012.1:0-121351 GCF_059383435.1 Pseudarthrobacter sp. HLT1-7
CATCAGAAAGGTGCTTCTTTCGGCCGGTGGAACAGTGCGTCAACAACACTATTTTCCCAGCTCAGAAGCACCTTTCGTCGATTAAACACACCCTACAGGCCCCACCCTCATGAAAACCCCGGGCTAGGCGGCCACTCCTGGCTGGTTGATGCTGCTGTCCGTGACCACACGTCACGGACAGCAGCCTTTTGGTTTAAACCGGGCCCAGCCGCCGCGGAATTGTTCGGCTCAGCCGCCTGAGCGGACTCAAAAAGCTGCGCTCCGTGACATCGAGTTGTCCACATCCAGCCGTCCGCGGGTGCCGGATTTCACCATTCCGGGGGACCATGGCCGCATGGATATCTTCAGGGCTTTGAAGATCTGCGGGGGAGCGGCCCGAAGACCCGCGCTTGCCTGCCTGGGGATCGACGACGCCGCCCTCCGGCGGGCAGTCAGAGCGGGAGTCCTGCAGCCGGGCCGTGGACTTTATGCGCTTACGACGGCGGACCCAAACCATGTGGCGCTGCTGCAGCGGCGGCAGCTGCTCACATGTCTCAGCGCCGCGCCCTTCTACCGGCTCTGGACCGTTGACTCCGCCGGACCCCGCCATGTCCACCACCGGCGGGGCGAGGGCACCGGCGGCGAGATAGGACACGGCGGCCTGCTCCTGGAACCGCATCCGCACCGGCCGGTTGCAGCCCTCGGCGACGTGCTCCTTCATGCGCTGAGGTGCTTGCCCTGGCGGGAGTCCCTGGTCATGGTGGACTGCGCCGTCGGCAGGGGCGATATAACCCTTGATTTCCTGCGGCAGAGACTCCCCGGAAAGCGCAATGGCCGGGCCCGTCAGGTTCTCGACTGGGTGGACCGCGGAGCCGAATCCATGCTGGAGACTCTTGCCAGGACCTATTTCCGGCAGGCCGGAATCCGGGTGGAGACGCAGGTTTACATCGACGGCGTGGGATACGTGGATCTGCTGTTGGAGGGCAGGCTCATCGTAGAGCTGGACGGACGTCATCATGGTGAGTGGTCCCAAGTGAAGAAGGACCAGCGCCGAAACAATGCGTCCGTAACCCAGGGCTTTACCGTCCTCCGGTACTACTACGACGACGTCGTGCATAGGCCGGATCAGATGGTGGCGGAGGTTCTGGCTGTCCTCGCCGGCCTTGGCGGATCCGGGCACGCGTCACGGCAGGCGGAATTTTGGGACCGCGCGAAGCCGTGATCCGCGGATTGACGGGGTTCGGCGAAGCTGCCGGAGCCAAGAGCCTGCCTGGCGTGACGCCCGGTCCGGCCGCCCGGGGCCAGGTAGCCCAGGAGCGGGGTGAACACACCGTGTCACGCCAGCCCCGTGTGGCGCGCACAGCGGGCGCGCACTGACGTGCTAGCGGCGGCGTCGCCTGGGGGCAGTGCCGAAGACGCCGCGGAGCAGTTCCCGGCCGAGCTGGGTGCCGAGCGAACGCGCCATGCTCCTGAGTCCGCCGCCGAGAGCCCCGCCCACGGCACCGGCAAGGCCGCCGGCTGTTCCGCCACCGGCGTCCTGCCCCCGCGCCGGACGTTCGGTAGCGCGTTCCTGTCCCCGCTCCGGCGCGGGCGCCGGCCGGCTGCTCGGGCGTCCCAGGATCTCCTCCTCGATCCGCCGGGCTTCGGCGTCGACGTCGTCGTGGTTCCCGGCGCTGCCCGGAGCGGTCGGGGCAGCAGCCGCACCGGTGCCGGCGGCAGCCTTGCCGCTGATCTTCTCGTAGGCGGAGACATTGTCTACCGCTGTGCCGTACTTGGCGAGCAGGGCGGAGCCGGCCACGGTGCTGGAAATCAGGGCGTCGCTGCTCCGGCCCATGACGGATTCCGGCGCGCGGAGTCGGGTCAACGCGACGGGGGTCGGGGCGCCCTTTTCGTTCATGACCGTGATGACTGCCTCGCCGATACCCGCGGAGGTGAGCGTTTCCTCGAGGTCGTAGTCACTGATCGGGAAGGTGGAGACGGTCGCCTTGAGGGCCTTGGCGTCCTCGGGCGTGTAGGCCTTCAGCGCGTGCTGCACCCGGTTGGCGAGCTGCCCCAGGACCTCGGCCGGAACGTCCTTGGGCGTCTGGGTGACGAAAAAGATGCCGACGCCCTTGGACCGGATCAGCCGCACGGTGGTGGTGATTGCGTCCAGGAAGGCCTTCGAGGCGCCGTTGAACAGCAGGTGCGCCTCGTCGAGGAAGAACACGAGCTTGGGCTTGTCGAGGTCGCCGGCCTCGGGGAGCTCTTCGAACAGATCGGCGAGCAGCCACATCAGGAAGGTAGAGAAAAGCATCGGCTTGGTCTGCAGCGTCGGAAGTTCCAGGCAGCTGACGACGCCGCGGCCGTCCGGGGCGGTGCGCAGCAGCTCGGCGGTGTCGAACTCGGGTTCGCCGAAGAACTTCTCCATGCCCTGCGCCTCGAGTGTGATCAGTTCGCGGAGGATAACGCCGGCGGTGGCCTTGGAGAGCCCGCCCAGGTCTTCGAGCTCGTCTTTGCCCTCGTCCGAGGTGAGGAAGTGGATGACAGCCCGGAGGTCCTTCAGATCGATGAGTTCGAGGTTGTTTTTGTCCGCGAAGTGGAAGACCAGCTGCAGGCTCGATTCCTGCGTGTCATTAAGCTCCATGACGCGGGACAGCAGGATGGGGCCAAAGGAGGTGATGGTGGCGCGGACAGGAATGCCGTTGCCGTCGCCGCCGAGGGCCAGGAACTCCACCGGGAACGTCTTGGGCGACCAGGCCTGGCCGATGCCTTCCGTGCGGGCCAGGAGTTTTTCGGTGCCGGTGGCGGCAGTGGCCAGACCGGAGAGGTCGCCCTTGATGTCCGCAAGGAATACCGGCACCCCGGCGGCGGAGAGCTGTTCCGCCATCATGTGCAGGGTGACGGTTTTGCCGGTGCCGGTCGCGCCGGCCACCAGGCCGTGCCTGTTCATCATCGCCAGCGGGAGCCTGACGGGGGCGTCCTTGTGGACTTCGCCGTCGATGATCGCGGCGCCCAGCTCGATCGTGGGGCCCTCGAGGGTGTACCCCTTCTGGATGGTGGCGACTTTATCTGCTGTGGATTTGATTGCCATGCGGATAGCTTAGCCGGGTCCGGCAAGGCCGGACCCGGCTAAGTTGACAGCGATTCGCCGGCTGCGATCGCCGCCGGCGTTGCCTCGCCGTCGTTATTCCGCGAGAGCCTTGAGGACTTCCTTTGCGACGTCCTCGCTGGACTGCGGGTTCTGGCCGCTGATGAGGTTGCCGTCGCGCACTACATGGGAACTCCAGGCGGCGCTGTTCTCCACGATGGCACCCTTTTCCTTCAGCACGTCCTCCACGAACCACGGCGTGTTGGGCCCGGTGCCGCCGTTGAGTTCTTCCTCGTCGGTGAAGACGGTGAGGCGGCGTCCCGCGAACGCGAACGCGCCGGCGTCGTCCGTGGCACTGAGCAAGGCTGCGGGGCCGTGACAGAACGGGGCGATGATCTTGCCGGCAGTGTTCGCCGCGCTCAGGAGCTTGCCGAGATCGGCGTCCTGGAAGAGGTCGGACATGGGGCCGTGGCCGCCGGGCAGGACGACGGCATCGTAGCCGGCGGGGTCGACGTCAGCCAGCACCAGGGGTGCGGACAGTTCGGCGTCGATCTCGGAGAGGTACTTCCGGAATCCATCGGCGCGGTCCTGGCCGCCGGCGGATCCGGCGGCCAGGCTGACCTGGTCGACCGTGGGCTTCGCGCCGCCCGGGGTGGCGAGGTGGACGGTGTGCCCGGCGTGGAGCAGTGTCTGGTGGGAGACCACCAGTTCCTCCGCCCAGTAGCCGGTGGGGTGTTCGCTGCCGTCGCGCATGGTAAGCGAATCGGCGGCCGAGACGACCATCAGAATGTTAGCCATGGGGTGCTCCTGTTCTGCCGGCGCACGTGCGCCGGCGGGTGGGTGGAAAGAGTTTAGTGTGCAGCTTCGAGGTCGGCGTAGGTAGCGTCATCGAGGACGACGCCGGCCGCAGCCAGGTTTTCTTCGAGGTGCTTGACCGAGCCGGTGCCGGGAATCGGCATCATGACGGGGGAGCGGCGCAGCAGCCAGGCGAGGGCCACCTGCGAGGTGGTGGCGCCGAGGCGCGTGGCCGCCTCGTCCAGCGGGCCGCCGGGCTCTGCCAGCTCTCCCGCGGAGATGGGGGCCCAGGGGATAAAGCCGATCCCGTTTTCTTCGGCGTAGTTAAGGACGTCCTCGGAGCTGCGGTCGGTGAGGTTGTAACGGTTCTGCACCGTGGATACGGTGAAGTACTTTCCGGCTTCCTCGAGTTCGGCGACGCTGACCTGGGACAGTCCCAAAGCCTTGACCTTGCCCTCCCTCTGCAGGTCGCGGAGCACGGTGAATTGCTCCTCGGGATCCACCTTGGGATCGATCCGGTGCAGCTGCAGCAGGTCCAGCGAGTCCACCTTGAGCTTGCGCAGGCTCAGCTCGGTCTGCTGGCGGAGGTATTCCGCGCGCCCCAGCGGGACCCAGACGTCGGGCCCGGTGCGGGCGAAGCCCGCCTTGGTGGCGATCCGCAGGCCCTCCCTGTACGGGTGCAGAGCCTCGGCGAGGATTTCCTCGCTGATGTTCGGCCCGTAGGAATCGGCGGTGTCAATGAAGTCGACGCCGAGTTCGACGGCGCGGCGCACGACGGCGACCGCGGCCTTGCGGTCCGCCGGCTCGCCCCAGATGCCGTCTCCGACAATGCGCATGGCGCCGAAGCCCAGCCGCTGCACAGTGCCCAGGTTCTTGAGATCGATGGTGGCGGATGCTTCCGGATGCTGTGGTTTGTCGTGGTTCATAAGGGCGGCAACTCCCCAAGCATGCTGAGTATTCCAGCCGGTGCGCCCGGTCCGGCCGGTGCCAGGTCCAACTGTGCGCTGCCCGGGCTGACTCCCGGCAGCCGGGTGGCCCTGACCCAGGATGTCTCCGGCGGGCTGGACTACGACTACCCGTGCATGTGACGCGGCGCCCGCGGCAATAGTTCCGCAAGAACGGCTCCGCAGAAATATCCCGGGCACCGCCGTCGTTGTCCCCAGTGTGCGCGTGCCGCAACCCGGCACGCCTGAAGATCTTAAGACTTCTTAGGACCTTGGGACTGCATATGACCCTGAGGCATTGCCCCGCAACGAAAGGCCGGCTTTTTCCGTGACTGTTCCGCTTTCCATCCTTGACCTGGCAACCATCGGCAAGGGCCAGACGGCGGCAGAGAGTTTCGCGGGGAGCGTGGCCATCGCCCAGCTCGCCGAGAAGCTGGGCTACCGGCGGATCTGGTACGCCGAGCACCACAACATGTCCTCGATCGCTTCCTCGGCCACCAGCGTGCTGATTGCCCACATCGCCGCCCACACGGAGAGCATCCGCCTCGGTGCCGGCGGCGTGATGCTGCCCAACCACTCACCGCTGACCATAGCCGAGCAGTTCGGTACGCTCGAGACCCTGCACCCGGGACGTATCGACCTGGGCCTGGGACGCGCGCCGGGCAGTGACCAGAACACCCTGCGGGCCCTGCGCCGCGATCCGATGTCCTCGGACAGCTTCCCGCAGGATGTGCTGGAACTCCAGGGCTACCTGACCGGTCCCACCCGCATCCAGGGCGTCGAAGCCACCCCGGGCAAGGGCACGGACGTGCCGCTGTACATCCTGGGATCCTCGCTGTTCGGCGCCAAGCTCGCCGCGCAGCTGGGTCTGCCCTACGCCTTCGCCTCACACTTCGCGCCCAACGCACTGCAGGACGCCGTCGCGATCTACCGCCGGGAGTTCAAGCCCTCCGCGCAGCTGGGCGCCCCACATGTGATCGCCGGCGTCAACGTGATCGCGGCGGACTCCGCGTCCGAGGCGCAGGAGATGTTCCAGGCCACCAAGCGGGCCCGCGTCTCGCTGTTCTTCGGCAACGGCACGGTGTTCAGCGACGACGAGGCGGACATGATCCTGGACTCGCCGCAGGGCCAGCACCTGGCACAGATGATGAAGTATTCCGCTGTCGGAACCCCGGACGTTGTCCTTGATTACCTGGACGCGTTCACCGCCCACGCCGACGCCGACGAGCTGATCGTGGCGCACCAGAGCACCGGCACCGGGGCGCGGCTGCGATCCGTGGAACTGCTGGCCCAGGTCGCCGGACTGGCGCGGGTCTAGCGCGAGTTCCGGGCTATTTCGTTAGTTCGCAGGGGGTCTGGGCTCGGTGGCCTGGGCGCGATGGCCGGGCTCGGGGACATGCCCCGCGCCGGGGCCAGCGGGTGGACATAGTGCCATTATGCCCAGTCCCGGTGCGAAGAGAAGAATGGGCATGTCCCCCGGCGCGAAAAGGTCCGCGCTCCGTCTGACCCCCAGACGAACTAACGACAATGACCACTAGGTTCCGGAGTAAGGGGCGCCGGGGTGTGGCCGCCGTCGGCGTGGGCACGGCTGGGACTGTTCTAGCCTGACGTGGGGGATTCTGTGGGTGCCCGGGCCCTGCAATTGTTGTTTTCAGCGTGGCGGCAGGAAACTGGAGCCTGAGGCCTGTTGAAGCACGGCCGACGGTCGGTCCGCGGGACGGGACGGCACCATAATGGTGACATGACATCCCCACCGGGTGAAGTAGCCCCCTTAGCTCCGGGCCTGGTGCCGGAACTCCTGGTCACCGATCTCGTCACGAGCCTGCACTTTTGGGTCACACTCTGCGGTTTTGAGATTCTCTACGACCGGCCGGAGGAGGGGTTTGCGTATCTTCACTCGGGAACGGCGCACGTCATGCTGGAGCAGATCGGGTCGGACGAAACTGGGTCCCTGGCGCCCTTGAGAGTCCGCTGGGCCGCGGGGTTAATTTCCAAATCGGCGTGCCGGCGATAACACCCGTGGTGGAACGTCTCGCGGCGGCCGGCTGGCTGCTGTTCATGGTCCCGGAAACCAAGTGGTACCAAACGGGCGACACAGAGGCCGGAGTTTCCCAATTTCTGGTCCAGGACCCCGATGGGTATCTCATCCGGTTCGCTTCACCGCTGAAGTAGGCGTTCCTTGTCAGTGAGCGACCGGGGTGCCCGGTCTTGTGCTTCCCAGTTCCGGGCGGAACGGTTCGCTGTTCATTCGTGCTCTCCTTTGGTGGGCGTACAGCCGACAGCCTAGGAGTCCCCGCTCGGGTGGGTGCCGGTCCCAGGCGATGGACCACCTTGGATGCCTATCCCTTGATTGCACCGCCGGTGAGTCCAGTGACGAGGAACCGCTGGGCAAAGAAGGCCAGGGCGATGATCGGGAGGGCCAGCAGGATGCTGGCTGCGGCGATCAACTGGTACAGGGCGGTGTCTTCCGCAATCCCAAACGATGCGATGAAGACGGACAGGGTGGTCGCATACTGTTGCGTCAGTACGACGGGAATCAGATATTCCTGGATGGCCAGCAGAAAGGTGAAAATACCTGCGGTGACCAGCCCAGGGCCGGCGAGGGGCATGATGACGCGACGGAACGCCCCGAGACGGCTGCAGCCATCGATCTGGGCCGCTTCGTCGAGTTCCCGTGGCAGTTCGGCAAAGAAGTTCCGCAGCAGCCAAATCGTGAACGGCTGATTCACCGCAACCAGGGCGATGATCAGCATCAGCTGGGTGTCGTAGATGTTGAGGGCCTGTGCGATGGAATAGAAGGGCAGGACGACGACGAAGCGCGGCAGTGAGCGGAAGACGAGGGCGAGCACCAGCAACCACAATGAGATCCGCGAGTCAAAGCGTGAGAGTGCATAGGCCGCCGGTGCGCCCACGGCCAATGAAATGATGACTGTCACCACTCCGACCACAATGGTGTTCACCCCGAAGGACGCAAATTCAGTGGCATACCACAACTGTTCATAAGCCGTGATCTGGGGGGTGAATGTCCAGACCGGCGGCGAAACGAACGCGTCCGTGTAGGGCTTGATGGAGGTCAGGAGGGCCCAGAAGAAGGGAAACACCGCCACGAACGAGGCTATGGAGAGCCCGGTGTACGCGAGGATTGTCCGCCACCGGGGCCGGCGTCCAATGGTGGTGTTGCTCGTGACCCCGAGCTTCCGCCGGGGCGTCCGTTTCTGGACACCGGGAACGGGTGCCCGAGGGGGAACAGGGCTAAGGACGCTGACGTTATTGGGTGTGCTCACGCGGATTTCATCTCCCGCCAGGTCTGGCGTATGAAAGGGACAAGGAAGATCAGGATGATGATGATCGTGATGACGTTGATGGCGCTTGCAAGTCCGAGTTGCTGGGTTTCCCCGAGCGCTACGTTGTAGACGTAGGTCATGAGGGACTCTGTGCCCACGGTCGAGGCGGCAGGGGTGATCATCCGAACGCTGTCGAAGACCCGGAAGCCGTCCATGATCGAGATCAGTGCGATGAAGCCTATAAAGCCCCGGATGGAGGGCATCACGATTCGCCACTGGGTCTGCCACCAGCCGGCACCGTCGATGGCGGCTGCCTCGATCCGTTCGCGGGGAACGGACTGCAGGGCCGCGACGAGGACGAGGATACCGAACGCGGACTCGTGCCAGATGCTATGGAAAATGAGGAGAAACTTCGCCGCGGTCGGATCGGTGAACCAGTCCGGTGCGATACCCAAGGGGGCCAGCAGGACGTTGACGAAGCCGCCAAACGTGCTGTTGAACAACCAGGAGAAGACCAGGGCGCCGATCACTGTCGGCACGACATAGGGCACAAGAAGCAGACCGAGGAAGAACGCCCGGGCCTTGGCGCGGACGGCGTTGAGCATAAGGCCGACAACGTACCCGCCCACGATCTTTCCCGCCGTCATCGCTGCGGTGTAGACGGTCGTGAATCCGGCTGCGGCCCAGAACCGCTGGTCGCTCAACGTGGCCGCATAGTTGCCGAACCCGACGAACAGACCTGGGTCGCCGTAGCTGACCTTCCTGAAGCTGTCGAAGGCCGTGATGAATAAGGGCCCGGCCATGAGCAAGGTCATGACCAAAATACTGGGGCCGACGAAGATGAAGAATTCGCGTCGTCTCAGTGGACCCACCTCCTAAGATCTGTTGTGGCGGATTCGCCGCGGAAAGCTACTTCAGGTACCCGGCGGTCTTCAGTGCGGCATTGGCTGCTGCATCAGCTTTGCCGAGTGCATCGATCGGATCCCCTGTGCCGTTGACTGCCTCGACGATGAAGGTGCGGGTGCTCTGCTGGACTGTGGGCATGAACGGTTTCAGCGGCAGGGTTTCGGCTCCGGCCTTCAGGGTGTCGAGTGCGGCCTGCCAGTAAGGGGCCTTGGCCTGCAGTGCGGAATCGTTGAGCTTGCTGGTGCGGGAAATGACGGCGAACGGGGCCCCGTTGGTCATTGCTGCGTCACCGACGGAGGTCGCCATGACTCCGGCGAGCGTTTCGAAGCCAACTTTGGAATTCTTGGCGATGGCAAACCCGTCCTGCGTCCACTGGGCGGCGGGCTTGCCTCCTGCCTTCGCCGCGGGGGCGGGTGCGAAGGCGAAGTCCTTGGCGAACTTCGACAGGGCCGGATCGATGAGGGTCGCGCCCCTCCCGGCATAGACGATGCCCATGGCGGCCTGCCCGTTCTGCAGCGCAGCGACGGCTTTTGCATTGTTCAGCGTCAAAGCGTCGCTGGACATGTAGGACTTGAGTTTCCGCAGGTCATTGATCGCGGCTGCTCCTTCGGGGCTGGCCAGCGTCGGCCGTCCGTCGCCATTGACCCAGGCTCCGCCCTGGCTGGTCAGCGCGTTGTTGAAAGCGGTGGAGATGTCGCTGTCCGCATTGAACGACGCGACGAAGGGCGCCTGGGACTTGCCCGCGGCCTTGATCTTGTCGGCCGCTTCATACAGTTCGCCGTAAGTCTTGGGCGCCTGGATGCCTAGCCCGTCCAGAATGTCCTTGCGGTACATCAGGATATGGACGTTCTGCTGGTTGGGCAGCGCGTAGAGGCGGCCGTCGTACTTCATCTTCTCCAGCAGTGCAGGGTCGATATCGTTGACACCGGACGCTTCACCATTCTTGGCGACCCAATCGTCCAGGGGTGCCAGCCAGCCCTTGGCCGCATATTCGACCAGGGTTGTGTTGTAGACCTCGACGATGTCGTAGGAGGCACCGTCCGCCGGTTGGGAGAGTGAGAGTGGCGCCTTTTCCAGCTGTGCCGAGAAGTCCACCGGTGAATGGTTGACCTTGAGGTTCTTGACTCCGTTGCAGGAGCTCGTCATGGCCTTCGAGAAAGGATCCATTCCGGGGG
The DNA here is from genome assembly GCF_059383435.1 of Pseudarthrobacter sp. HLT1-7. Taxonomy (NCBI): domain Bacteria; kingdom Bacillati; phylum Actinomycetota; class Actinomycetes; order Micrococcales; family Micrococcaceae; genus Pseudarthrobacter; species Pseudarthrobacter sp. HLT1-7. The sequence continues at coordinate 10,151 of NZ_JBWZCH010000012.1, forward strand.
CGCCGTAGGCCAGGATGTTGACGGTGGCAGGGCTGGCCGGCTCCGGGGCCAGGCAGGTTCCTTTCGCCCCGGTCGCGCCGGGAAGCTGGCTGCCGGCGCCGCAGGCAGCGAGTGAGGCCACCGTCACGGCGGCGACGGCGAGCATGACGGGCCGTTGGCCCAGGATTTGCGATAAGTTCAAAGCGTCACCTCATGATTGGTGCCCCTAGCGGGCATGAATACGTATGTAATACACTGTGGCACAGCTAACATCTTGTCAATAGGTGGACCGTGAGATGACCTGACGCCGGCGCATCCGCTCAACCCGCCCGAACCGGAAAGTGAGGCACCCCGATGGTTGCCACCAGTCGTGATGTTGCCCGCCTAGCCGGAGTGTCGCAGCCGACCGTTTCACGGGCACTGCGGGGCGACCCGAGGGTCACCGCCGAAACCCGCCGTCGCATTGCGGAAGCCGCCCAGGCCCTCAGCTACGTCCCCAGCCAGATGGGCCGCTCACTTTCAACGCAGGCCACACATCGGGTGGCCATGGTCGCCGACCTCAGCAACCCCCTCTACCCGCTGATCGTTCCGCCGATTCACGACGCGCTGGCCGCCCGCGGCTACCGGATGGTACTACTTGCCGAGCGCGAGGATGACAGCGCCGGGTACTCGCCCCTGCTGGACCGCTCCGTGGACGGTGTGCTCCTCACGACAACGCGGCGTGAGTCGACTCTGCCGTTTGAACTCAATCAACGGGGTATCCCGACGGTCATGCTGAACCGCATCGGTGGGATGGTCGACACTGACAGTGTGGTGGCGGACAACCTAGACGCAGGGCGGGTGGCAGCCCGGATGCTCGTGTTGGCGGGCCACCGCGAGATAGGGCTGATTGCCGGTCCCGGTGAAGCCTCCACCAGCACCGACCGTGAAACGGGGATCCGTGAGGCGCTGGCGGATGCGGGCATCGCCCTGCGCTCATCCCGTGTCGTGCGCGGATGGTTCGGCCATGATTCCGGAGACGCGGGGATGCGCAGGCTGATGGCCCTGGAGGACCCGCCCAAGGCCGTCGTCTGCGTCAGCGACTCAGTCGCCATCGGCGCCCTGAACGCGGCCCGGGACCTTGGCCTGCGGGTCCCCGAGGACGTGGCCATGGTTGGCATCGATGATGTTCCGACATCCGGTTGGCCGATCTGCGATCTCAGCACCGTCTCCATCCCGCTGCCCCAAATGGCGCAGGATGCTGCGAACCTTCTGGTGGACAGGCTGACGGGGGTCGTATCCGGCGGGCCCGTACATCGCGTCCACCCGGTGCACGCCGTACCGCGGGGCACCCACGCCCTCGAAGGGCGAACATAAGACCACCCAGGGCCACCCGCAACCCTTGACATGCATATGATACATACGTATACATAGCTCATGGAAGTTAACGTTAAACAGCAAACCGCAACCCAGGTCGTCGATGAGAACGAGCTCAGGCGCCGGACCATCCGTCGCAGTGACTACGTCAGCTGCAACCAGGCCTTCATCGACTGCCGCACGCCCGGCAGCGATACCAAGGAGAACTACTCGATCATCGGACCTGGTGTGACCCAGAGCGCCCAACAGGTGGTGAACCTTCGTGAGCCGCACGGCTTCAACATCGGTGCTGCCGCCATGCCCGATGGAGTGGTGAACAACCTCCACCTTCATTTCACTGCCGAAGTTTTCCTGAACTGGAGCGGAACCTGGAAGATGCGTTGGGGCGCAGACGGCAGCGACGGCGAATTCATCTGTGAAGAGGGCGATATCGTCAGCGTTCCTACCTGGATCTTCCGTGGATTCACCAATGTGGGCGGTTCGCGCGGGTGGCTCTTTACGGCCCTGGGCTTCGACAACACGGGAGGCATCATCTGGGGACCCTCGGTGCTGAAGGAGGCCGAAAAGCATGGCCTGTTCCTCACCCTGGACAACGATCTGATTGATACCGTGGCCGGCGACACGGTCCCGGAAAACGTGGAGGTCGTCCCGCCTCTGCCCCAGGCCGAGATCGACCGGTTGCGCATATGGACAGCCGAGCAGATGCAGCAGCGTGTGGTCCGCCAGCGCGATCTGAAGTGGAGCAAACAGCCCTTCCTGTGCAATGAGCTGCCCGGCGGCGGGGCGGAGCTCGCGACGGTCATCGGATACGGAATGACCGAGGACCGGGACCAGGTACCGCCGATCCATTATCCGCATAATTTCAACCTCGCGTGGCTGCGTGCGATCAAGGACGAGGGCATCCTCCAGCACCGCCACGACCACAGCCAGGTACTGATGGGCTACCGCGGCACCTGGCTGGTGACCCTCAACGAGGGGGACCACAAGGTGGCGACCGTTCTCAATCCCTACGACACGATTTCCGTGCCAGCGGGTGCCTGGCGGACTTTCACCGCCCTGGATGACGAGGCGCAGATGCTGGTGGTGAACAGCGGCGACGGGCGTGTGCGCCTCGAATGGCCGTCCGAAACCATCCGGCACGCCGAAGACAAAGGCCACGCCGCAGACGCCGCCGGCTACGTCGCCGCATGGAACGTCGTCCGCTACTCCACAATCGACGACTGAGCGGGCAAATTGTGGTGCCGCGCCCTGCGGAACAACAGATCCGCACGTGGATCCGGGTGCCGGGCATGTTGTGCACCGAGGAAGTCTTCACCGCCATGGATCCGTTTCTCGACCTGGGCGGCACCACAGTGGACGCCCGAATCCAGGGCACCACCTTGGGTGGCGCGGCGGAGTATCTCCTCGAGCTTGCCCGGACGCAGGAGGGGCCGGTGGGTATCATCGGGCTTTCGCTGGGTGCAATAGTGGTGATGGCTGCCGCCGTGGAGGACCCGGCAGCCTTCCACGCCGCGGTCCTGATCTCGACCAACCCCCGGGGTCCCAGGCCCGAACAGATCCGGGCCTGGGAAGTGATGGCCCGGCGCAACTCGGCCGGCGCGTTCACTGACATCGCAGGTGAACTCGCGCCCGCCCTGTTCGCCCCGGACCGCGGCACGGGTCCGCTGCTCAGCTCGGGAAAGACCATGGCCGAGCGCCTCGGACAGCGGGCCTTCGCAGACCAGCTGGGCATCCAACGAAGCAGGCGGGACCTCCGTCCGGAGCTGTCGAGGGTCGGCGCACGCACGCTGGTCCTCGCCGGATCCGCAGACCAGCTGTGCAGCCCGGACATGCATCAGGACATTGCCGCCGCCATGCCTCACGCCGAACTTGAAGTCATGACCGGCGCCGGTCATCTCATGACCCTTGAGGATCCGGCAGCAACGGCCAACATCATCAATCTCTGGTATCAAAGGAAAACTTTATGACGCCCTCTCCGCCCGGCCTCCGAGCATTCGGGTTCGACGGCCCCGTCGACTACATCGAACGCATCACCTATGACATCTGGAACCTCCCGCACCGTGATCTGGAGCTCATTCGCAAGTACTATTCGCCCAGTACGGCAATTCACCTCGACGCGGGCGACCTGGTGGGCGACGAGACCGTCATCGCCAACACCCATGCGCGGCTACGCACCTACCCGGACTTCCACGGCGTCATCGACGACACGATCTGGACCGGTTCCGAGGAGGAAGGCTACCGGACCTCCATGCGTTGGACCTGGACCGGGACCGACACCGGCGGCACCGCGTACGGCCCCGCCACCGGAGGAGCGGTGACATTCATGGCCATTGCCAACTGCATCGTCCGGGGCCAGGTCATCATTGAGGAATGGCTGGGCGCCAACCCGCTCGCCCAGGCCCGTCAACTGGGCTACTCCCTTCAGGACGCCGTGCAGGCTACCCAATATCCCGCGGCGCGCGGGGTGACGCGCCCGTCCTTCGAGTTCACCCGCACCGCGGAGGGAGACCTGGTCCGGCAGGCGTTCACCAGCGTCTTGGAAGGCCGGCTCGAATCCGGGCTTTACGCCGCCGATTGCGTCACCGCCTTCGCCCCGGACGTTCAGCGCGACGGCGCCGGTGCCGTCCTGGAATGGGCCCTGGGTCTGCGGGCCGCGCTCGGACCCCTTTCCGTGGAGGTCGACGACCAGTACTCGCTGCCGGCTTCGGGCAAACTGCCGCTGCGCGTCGCCACTCAGTGGCGGATCGCCGGCACCGGGCCCAGGGGCCCTGTCGAGTTCAGCCTCATCAGCCACCACCATCTCGTTGAAGGCCGCGTCACGGCACAGTGGCTGGCCTATGACGAACTCGCCCTCGCCCACCAGGGCGTCGCCTTCCCCCAGCCAGCAACCGCCGCCTGATCACCAACCTTCCCGGAGAAAACTATGTCGCAAATACTCAAATCAGCCCTCCCGGCCGGCCATACCGGCAGCAGCAAACCGGAAGTCCGCACCACCGTCGAAGCCATCATTGACGATATCCGTACCCGCGGGGACGCCGCCGTCCGCGAGTACTCGGAGAAATTCGATGGCTGGAGCCCAGAATCCTTCCGGCTCACCCTTGAGCAGATCGAGGAGATCATTGCCACCCTGCCCCGGCAGGTGATCGATGACATCACGTTCGTCCAGGAGCAGGTCCGCCGCTTCGCGCAGGCCCAGCGCGACTCCATGACGGACATTGAGATCGAAACGCTTCCCGGCGTCCGGCTGGGCCACCGGCACCTTCCCGTCGCCTCCGCAGGGGCCTACATCCCCGGCGGCCGCTACCCCCTCACCGCTTCAGCGCACATGACCATCATCACCGCCAAAGTCGCCGGCGTGCCCCGGGTGGCCGCGTGCACCCCGCCCATCCGCGGCAAGATCCCCGCAGCGACCATTGCCGCCGCACACATGGCCGGCGCGGATGAGATATACCTGCTTGGCGGAGTGCAGGCCGTGACGGCCCTCGCCGTTGGTACCGGGGAAATTCCCAAAGTGAATCTCATTGCCGGCCCGGGCAACGCCTTCGTGGCAGAAGCAAAACGCCAGTTGTTCGGCGAGGTAGGCATCGACCTTTTCGCCGGCCCCACCGAGATCCTGGTCATCGCCGATGAATATGCGGACCCGTTCATTGTCGCCGTGGACCTGCTCAGCCAGGCGGAGCACGGCCCCGATTCCCCCGCCGTGCTGATTACCACCAGCACCGAACTGGGCACCCAGGTCCTGGATCATATCGGGCACATCCTGCCGGGCATGCCCACCAAGGACTATGCCGAGCCGGCCTGGCGGGACCACGGCCAGATCCATGTCGTGGACTCACTTGACGAGGCATATGCCCTGGCTGACACTTTCGCTTCCGAACACGTCGAAGTCCTCACCCGCGAGCCTCGCGAAGCCCTGGAAAAAATGCGCGAGTACGGCGCGCTGTTCCTCGGCGAGGGCACCTGCGTTTCCTACGGCGACAAAGTCATCGGCACCAACCACGTCCTTCCCACCAAAGGCTCAGCCCGCTACACCGGTGGCCTCTGGGTCGGAAAATACCTCAAAACAGTCACACACCAGGAAGTGACAGACGCGGCGACGTCGGCGCGGCTGGGCGAGATCTGCGGCCGGGCCAGCCGGGTCGAATCCTTCGAAGGCCACGCCCGCTCGGGCGACGTCCGCGCGAGCAAGTACACCGGCGCAGACCTGCCCTGGTCCTCCCGGCCTGCCGCGGCGGCGCAGCAATGACCCTCCCGCTGGCAGGACGCACGGCCCTGGTGACCGGCGCCGGCAATGGCCTGGGCAGGGCCATGACCGGGCACCTGGTCGAAGCCGGAGCCCGGGTCATCATGGTCGGCCGGAACCTGCACAAACTCGCACAGTCCCGCGATGAACTCGGACTGACCGAGGGTCAATGCAGGCTGGAAAGCTGCGACGTCGCCGATCCGTCGTCGGTCGATCAGCTTGCACTGAGGCTCAGGGACGAATCCGTTTCCCTTCTGGTCAACAACGCGGGCGTGCCCGGGCCCGTGTCGGATCTGGTCGACATTGATCCGGGCGACTGGGACGAGGTGTTCGCCACCAACGTGCGCGGCGTGTACCTGATCTGCCGGGCCTTTCTTCCCGCCATGATGAAAGCCCGCAGCGGCGACATCATCAATATCGCATCGGTGAGCGGGAAACGGCCCCTGGTTGGGCGGACTCCCTACTGCGCATCCAAGATGGCAGTGATTGGACTGACCACAACCCTGGCTGCCGAGGCCGGCCCCTATGACATCCGGGTCAACAGCCTCTCACCTGGCCCGGTCCGGGGTCCACGGATGGAACGCAACTTCCGGCTGGAGGCTGAGCGCACAGGAACCTCCTGTGATCAGGCCGAGGCAGACTTCGTCTCCCGGGCGGCCCTGGGCCGCATGGTCGAGGAAGAGGAGGTCGGCCAGGCGCTGGTAGCGATACTGCAGATGCGGGGAATGACCGCAGCCGACATCGATCTCTCGGCGGGGATGGCGGCCCGATGAGCTCCCCGCTGTCACCGGATCCGCTCAAGACACGCCTCGCCGCCGGCGACCGTCTGCGCGGCCTGCTGGTCCGCGTGCCGGCACCGATGCTGATAGACATGGCCGGGACCAACGGGTTCGATTTCATCTTCCTCGACGCCGAACACGGGACCGCGGATCAAAGGGACCTCGCAGAACACATCACCGCCGCGCGGGCAGCCGGGCTGCCCACGCTGGTGCGTATCGGGGAGAACGAGGCGGCACTTGCCCTGCGCGTCCTCGATGCCGGCGCCGAAGGTGTCATCGTGCCGCACGTCCGGACAGCCGAGGAAGCGTCGGCCGCGGTGCGGATGGCCCACTACCCGCCTGCGGGGGACCGCGGCTTCGCGACCTACACGGCAGCCGGCCGATGGGGTAAGACATCCCCCGCACACCACGCGGCGCAGGCAGCCGCCAACACTATCGTCGTGGTCATGATTGAGGACGCCGAGGGGGTATCAAACGCCGGCGTAATCGCGCAACACCCCGGCGTCGACGTCATCTTTGTGGGCCCTTCGGACCTGGCCGCAGCCTTGGGCTACGACGCGGCCCTCGCGGATGACGCCCGGCTGCAGGTCTGGGCGGCCTCGGCCGCAGCCGGATGCCCCGTCATGGCGATCGTCTCCACCGCAGCCCAGGCGTCCAGGGCCTGGCAGCAGGGAGCGTCGATGGTGGTGCTGAACGCGCAGTCCGCCATCGATGACTGCCTGGCCGACTGGGCCGCCCAGTCCTGACTACGGCCGCAGGGGTGGCCCGGTTTCTACCGGGCCACCCCTCTTCTGTGAATTGTGACCAGTTCTAGCCGGCCGTGGCCGCCCGCGCCATGGAATCCGCAAAGTCGCCAAGATAGTCGACCGTGAAATGCATCAGCTTTTCCACCGACCCGACCGTGAAATACTCATCCGCAGCATGGGCCCGGTCGCCATGGCCGAGCCCAGCCACACTGAACGGGATCTGCTTGCCCAAAGCCGTGAAGAGCGAGGCAGGGCAGCAGTTGTTAGCGATCGGCCACACCGCCGTCTCCACCCCGTAACGTGCGGCCGTGACGATCCCCGCATCCAGCAGGACATCACGGTCGTCTGGCATGGACGGCGCCCCGGCATAACCGCGCGGAATCTCAATCGCAACGTGGCCGAAACCTCGCCGGTCCAGATGCCCCCGCAGGGCCAGGACGAACTCCTCCGGAGTCAACCCGGGAGGAAACCGGAAATCGACACGGGCGCTGGCTTCCCCGGGGAGCGAGGTATAGAACGTCGGACCCTGGTAGCCGCCAGCGATGCCCTGGATGTTCATGTTGACGCCGGTCATGTAATTTTCCACATGATCCGCGATGTCCTTCCCGGCCAGGGCCCTTTCAACATGCAGGTTGCCCAGCATGTTTGCCGCCCAGCTGGGATTTTCGCGGAAACCGGACGATACCCGGGCGACGTCGTCGGCGAACTGCAGCGAGGCCGCCTCCGCGACAGAGCCGACACCGTCAATGGTGACACGTTGTTCGTCGTCGTACATGGTGGCCAGGGCTCGCACCAGTTGCATCATCGGCGCGTCAATCCACGCCGAATTCCCCGCCCAGATGTGCCGCCCGTCAGCGGGGCCGCCCCACTGCCCGCCGCGGCACGTGATCTGCGCAAAGACGCACCCCTTGAACCCCCGGCGGACTGTCATGAGACCCGCGGAATTCTGCTGCATGCACGGCAGCCAGATCCCGTCAGCGGTGAGCAGCAGCTCCCGGTGATTCGCTACGAACCCCGGCAGGCTCGGGCTGCCGATTTCCTCTTCGCCTTCGATCACGAAGATCAGATTGACCGGTAATTCCACTCCGGCCCGCTGCATGGCCTCGATCGCGAGAATGGCGGCGATAACGGGGCCCTTGTGGTTGTTCGCGCCCCTACCGGCCACCACGGGTCCCAGATGGGGCAGCAGTCCAAGGTCGCGGGCATCCACGATCTCGGCCGCCAAAGGGTCAACCGTCCACTCAGGTGCCATCGTCGGGGTCACGTCATAAAGGCCATACACGATCAACGTGGGAGCCGACTGTCGGGCGGACCGGACTGTCCCCAAAACCACCGGGTACCCTGCCGTGGGAACGATCGCAGCGTCCGGACAAACTCGCTTCAACAAGGCGAAAAAGTAGTCTGCGGCAGCTTCGATGCCCTCACCGGTATCACTGAACGACGGTATGCGCAGGGCATGGCGTACCTCTTCCATGGCCAGATTGCCGTCGTCGTCGATTATCTGATGTGCCGAAGCGAACTCCATGCGGGGTCCGGTAGTGGTTTCTTTCATCCAGCAATTATTGGGCATGCATACGTATACTTCAACCTTTCGCCCCTCACCAGCGGACGGGGCGCTGGCTGTGCCCGCGACGATTTCGCTGAGTTCAGCGCGCGGACCGGGCTGTGTCCAGTAACTCCACCGAGACATCCCACAGCCGCCGGGCGGCGTCCGGGTCCAAAGCATAGTCCAGGACCCCGTGCAGGCCGTCGGTGATCTGGGGGACCGTCCGGGCCTCGTTGCAGTCTTCGAAATACCGGCCGCCGATTCCCTCGAGTTCGTCCGAGGTGGCGAGGAGCACGGAGGTGGCGGCCCCCTGCTCCATGGTTTTTACGGGCAGTCCAGCCGCGAGGACCTGCACTTTGGTTGCGGCGAGAACGGCAGGGTCCCAGTGCCGCTGGAGGTTGGTCCAGACGCCGCCGGGCATGAGGGCGTTCGCGGTGATCCCGTCGCCGGCCCAGCGGCGCGTTGCCTCGACGGCGAAGAGCACGTTGGCGGTCTTGGACTGCCCGTAGGCGGCTCCGGGGTCGTAGGGGCGCCGGTCGAAGAACAGGTCGTCAAAGACCACAGGCGAGTTACCGTGCCCGGAAGAGCTCACGACGACGATCCGCGCGGCCCCGTCGGCTGCCAGTGCCGGATGGAGACCGAGGGCCAGGGCGAAGTGGCCCAGGTGGTTGGTTGCGAACTGCAGCTCCCAGCCCGGCGGAGTGTAAGTCTCAGGCGTCATCATGACCCCGGCGTTGTTCACGAGGATATGCAGGGGCCCCCGCCAGCCGGCGGTGAACGCGTCGACGGAGCCGATGTCGGCGAGGTCGAGTTCGCAGGCCCTGACGTTGGGGTTTCCGGTGCCGGCAGCAATGCTCTCGGCCGCATTCCGGCCGGCGTCCATGTCACGCACCGCGAGGGTCACGGCTGCGCCGGTCCGGGCCAGCGCCCGCGCGGTTTCGACCCCGATTCCGGACGCCGCCCCGGTGACGATCGCTGCCCGGCCGGAGAGATCGACGCCGGCCGACACTTCCGCAGCAGTGCTGAAGGAGCCGAATTTAGTGGCAATGAGGTCCACGTGATTCCTCGTTTCGTTCTGGGGGCGGTGATCAAACGGGACGGGTGGCGGACATGCCACCATCGATGCCAAGGGTAGTGCCGTGGATCATAGAGGCGTCCTCCGAGGTGAGAAACACGACGCCGCGAGCTGCGCACCGCAGACGACGACGTCAACACCTGGTGGGACGACCACAGCGTGCGCGACTACGCCTCCGCCAGCAAACGCATCAACCACCCGCTGGTGGGGGACATGTCATTTGACATCGAAAGTGTGTCACCGCTGCAGGACCCGGACCAGCGTCTGGTCATCTACACCGTGGCTCCCGGCTCTCCGACCGCCCAGCTCCTGCCCATCCTCGCGAGCTGGCAACACACTTCGACACCCTCTTAGTCATCTCGTGTCGCCCCGCGGCGGTCGCCGCGGAGGACCTCTCCCTGGCCGTCACCAGCCCTCCGCCCCTGCAGGTCCACGGCCGGCTTAGGGCCACAGCGCGATGGCTGCAACTGCGATGGCAGCCGCCAGCAGCAGCAACGCCGTCGGAATCGACTTCTTCACCGTCCCGGTCGAGAACCGGTCATATACCTTCTGGAGCCAGCCGCGCATTCTTTCTCCATGCAGTACTCCGAGCAGTAACAGCAGCAGGCAGGGCAGGCAGTACACGAGTGCGTACCCGATGATAACCACCAGGCCGCTGCCGGAGGAGACGCCGGCGTTGATCATCCGTTCGATGGCAATGAAGTAAGGGAACGCATTCGGGAGATCGGCCCCGGTCATCATCACACCGAGCGGCAACGCCGTTCCCACCGAGAACCAGTCCGGCAGCACGGCGCCGGCGCGATCCCTCGTTTTCAGCCGCCTGAATGCGACAATGACCAGCGTGATGGCCGCGATCAGGAAAACGATACGCCGGAGCCAGCCGATGCCGCCGGCGACGGCATCGGCTGCCACGCCCGCACTGAGGAAGATCACCGCTCCCAGGACGAAGACCGTGATCATCGCTCCCGACACGAAAGCCAGCGCCGACAGGACCGGTTTCTTCCGGACGCTGAGGAGGATCAGGGTGATCGCAAGAATCGTTGCCGGGTTGAAGGAATCAAGGAGGGCCAGTGCCGCGATGCCGCCAATCAACGCCAAACTCATGACGCACCCTCCGTGGCGGACCGGCACAGGGCATCCACCAGGGCATCGACGTTCCCGGCCGGCGTGCCCGCCACCGCGTTCATCAGCAAACCGTCCCCAACCAGCCGGATGATCAGGGCTTGTGTCGGATCGCCCACCTCAGCACCCAGAAGGTCCTGCCACCGGGACGTTGCGGCGCCGGCCAGCTCGATCACTCCCTGATTTCCCGCCTCGACTGCCCGGAATGCCACCATCATCGCGCGGTACAGCGCTGCCTCATCCGGACCGGGGACCGATAGACGCAGCCAGGTCTCGGCGGCCCGGCCTTCCGCCGCCGCGGCCTCCATCACAGCATCAACCTCGTCGAGAGCCTGACGTGCCAGGCCATCCACAAGTGCTGCCCTGGTGCGGAAGTGGTGCATCAGGCCGCCTTTGGAGACCTGGGCCGCCGCCGCTACCGCATCAAGGGACGGGATTACCCCGCGCTCGAGAGCGAGTTCACGTGCTGCCTTGAGAATTCTGACCCGGGTATCCATCCCTCCACCTTACCCGACAAACCGACCAGTCGGTTTGTCGGGTAAGGTGGATTTGCCGGCGACGGAGGGGTGGCGGGATCCTGCCGGTGCAGGTTAGCCGACGTGCTGTCCGCCGTCGGCGGCGAGCACGGTCCCGGTGGTCCATCGGGATTCGTCACTGAGCAGAAACAGGGCGACACGGGCCATGTCGTCCGGCAGGGCGATCTGGTTCATCGGCGCCCAGGCCGCGACCTCGGCCTGGGCCTCCGCGGAAGGCAGCCACTGGCCGAACATCTCCGTGCGGGTGGAGCCGGGGGCGATTGCGTTCACGCGGATGTTTGCCCCGGCGACTTCAAGTGCAGCGCTCTTCGTCAGGCCGATGACACCCCACTTGCTGGCGACGTACTCGGCGATGTTTGGGACGCCGACGAGGCCTCCAACTGAACTGACATTGACGATGGAGCCTCCGCCCGCCGCGAGGAGTGCAGGGATCTGGTGCTTGAGGCTGAGAAATACCCCGCGCAGGTTAACGGCCATGACCCGATCGAAGTCTGCGGCGTCGATGTCAGGGATCGCTCTGCCGCTGCCGGGGAGACCGGCGTTGTTCAGGGCGCCGTCGAGACGGCCGTAGCGGTCGACGGCGGTGCGAACCGCCTCGGCAACGGAAGCTTCGTCGGTAACATCCAGGGAAACGGCCAGCGCGTCGTGGCCCTGCTCCGTGAGTTCGGCAACCAGTTCATCTAGCCTGTGGGTGCGGCGCGCGCCGACGACGACTGTGGCGCCCTCGGCGGCAAAGCGGCGCGCGGACGCCGCTCCGATTCCGGCGCTGGCGCCGGTGATCAAGATGACCTTATGCTCGAGCCGGCGGGCGGCGATGGTCAGTGGCTCAGGGCGCTGGTTGTCCACCGAAGGGGTGATGGGCGAGGTCATGGGCGTGCCTTTCTTTTTGGGGTAATTCCACGTGCTGTCGACGACGGCGGCCGGGTGCCTGCCGAGATACGGGATTGCCAGACAGGGAAGCCGACCGGGCCGGGAGCCGTCCTCCGCGTGTACCGCCGGCGGGAATAGAGCCGGACTGCATCCGGCCCGTCAATGCGTTCCACTCACGGCCGGCTGCCACTTAACCATAAAGGCACTGGGTGCCTCAAGTCAAGTAGTGCCTATAGGCAGTTGGTGCCCGAAGGCCCGTGATGCCATTCAATGGTGTAGCGGTGCTACTATGCGGACATGAATGACCTGAAGGCGCCCCGTGGTTTGCGGGAGCTGCGAGCACAGCAACTGCGGACCGCGCTGATCGAAACAGCGCAACGGCTATTCGTCGACCACGGATTCGACGCGGTATCGGTCGACGACATCGCCGCGCAAGCCCAAGCGTCCCGCCGCACGTTCTTTCGCTACTTTGGGGTCAAGGAAGACGTACTTTTCGCGGAGGACGACGCGCTCCTCGCAGCGTTCCTTGGCGGCATGCGCAGCGCGGATGAAACCGCATCAGCGCTGGCGGCGGCCCGCGCCGGAGTCCGGGCCGTCGTGGCCACCCTTGAGCCGCGCCGCGAAGAGCTGCGCGTGCGGCAGGCCGTCCTCAACACGGTCCCGGCCCTGCAGGACCGCTCTTTCTGCAAGTACGCCCGCTGGGAACGGGAGGCAGTCGGCGCGTTTTCCCGCGGCGCCGACGACTACGACCGCATCCTGCGGGTCGCCGTCCCGGGCGCCCTGCTTTGTTTGCGCATCGGCTACGACCTCTGGCTCGCCTCCGGGAAGGACGGGGTGTCACTGCAGCAGCACGTCGACGCCGCCCACGGAGACCTTGCACGGTCTGTCTGACTGCCGCTTGCATCAGCGGTGGCCTCCGTCAGTGGTTTCTCCGCTGGTGTGCAGCAGGGGCAGGAGCAGGTGGTGGACAGCCCGGGCAACGAACGGGTCGTCCACCGAAGGCCCAGCACCGTGACGCGGTGTAAGGCCAAGCAGGGGACACTTCGGAAATGGAAACCGCGTCCTCCGAGTAACGACTCATGAGGCTCGCGAAAGTGTTGTGCTTGCCTCAGCTGTTTGTGCTCGCGTGGATGCGGCTTCCAGGCCCGGGTTTTGGCTGCTGCGAGGACGATGAGAATGGTTTGGCCGGTGGTTACGCCCCGGCTGAGGTCGGCCGGGTTGGTAGTTGCCATCAGGTCCGCGAGTTCAGCGGCTTTGGCCGGAACGATTCGGGGCCCTTGATCAACGGACATGTCCTGTCGACCGTCGGTGGGAACTACGGTCGGGTCGACTGCGGGGTCATGGCGCTTTGACTCGAGACGGGGTCCGGCGCCGCTTCCGCGGCAGGCGTCCGATCCGTGGGGCGCGGAGAGCGTACGCCCACGATGAGCAGGTACAGGACCATCCAGATCTCTGCGATGGCCGGCACGACACCCAGGTAGCCGTGGATCTGATCAGCGAGCCCGGGGAGCAGGAACGCCACGACGACGTCAACCAGGTAGCTGACCGTGGCCAGTATCAGGATGATGCCGAGAGCCTTGGGAAACAGCCGAGACTTGTAGGCGAGATACCCCAACGGTGCAAGCCACAGTCCGAAGAAGACCTGGGCGGCAAGAACGGTGAAGTGCTGTATTTCAAGTAGGAGCAGCACGACCGCGCTGGACCCTACGGGCCCGAACGCGGTCTCGTAGAAACTGTCCGTCGCGACCTGCATCGCCACGAACGTGAAGACGGCGCTGATGGAGATGATGCCGGCGGCGATAATCACTGGCACCACCATGAGGCGCGCCGCGTGCTTGCCAACGTGCTTGAGTAACAGGTAGAGCGTCACGGCGGTCAGCAGGAAGAACACAGCATCCGTGAGGTGGGCGATGACGCCAAAGCGCATGAGCCCCTCGTTGGCCACCACGTTCGCGGACGTGGCGGCCGCGTCGCCGGCGACATAAAGGGAGGGATCGACAAAGCCCTCAGAGAAACCGCCTGTGATACCCACGACGAGGTAGAAGATGCCCGCAATCTTTGCCAGTCGCTTAGGTGAGGCCGGAGCGACCCCCGGGGGTTGCTCAAAGAATATTCCCTTTGGAGATTTCATGACGTTCCTTTCGAGTGGTGAGCGTGGCCGTCGCCACGCCATGCGTACAATGTAACTGTCAGCGCGTACAAAGTACACAGATCGGGTCAAAGGTCTCTTTGACTGTCGACAGAACAGGAGAGTGCCAATGTCCACGACGGCGATGAAGCATGAGGATCCGCGTCCGGCCCTTAGCAGGCAGCGTGTAGTGCATGCGGCGATTCAGCATGCAGATTCAGCCGGGCTGGGCGCGCTGACCATGCGGCAGGTCGCCGGGATGCTGCAGGTCGCCCCCATGGCCCTGTACCGCCACGTCTCAAACAGGGACGACCTTATCGATGCGATGATCGATGTTCTGTTCAGCGAAATCGCTCTTCCCCTGGGCAGTGCGCACTGGAAGACAGCTATGCGGGACCGGGCACTGTCGCTGCGCGATGTCCTCGCGCGCCACCGCTGGGCCATCGGCCTGATGGAGTCCCGGAGACGTCCCGGGCCGGCCAACCTGCGTCATCATGACGCGGTCATCGGCAAGCTACGCTCGGCCGGTTTCGTCGTCGCGATGGTGGCCCACGCTTACTCACTGCTTGACGGGTACATTTACGGCTTCGCCCTGACGAAGATGAACATCCCGTTCGACACCACGGACGAAATGGCTGCGATGGCCCAGGACATGTTCGAGCCGTTGCCCGCGAACGACTACCCGAACCTAGCAGAGTTCGTTAGGGACCACGTCATGAAGCCCGGCTACGACTACGGAGAGGAATTCGAGTACGGACTCGACCTGATCCTGAACGGACTGGAAGAGGCCCTCGCCAGCCAGTGACCAGCCCATGCACTCTCGCGGATGGCCTTCCCCGGTGTGCGGCGTGGAGTCGAGGAAACGATATGCCGCTGGCTCCGCGCCACCGCGCTTGGTATGCGGAAATGCTCCTCTAGCGTGTCAGGACGCGTATTGCGCTGAAGTGGCGGAGGGACGATGAGACGTAGCCTGCCGGATTCCACCCGCCAAATTGCAACCCGAACGGGATTTCAGGTGTGAATTGTCGAGTCCGGCCGCGGTAGTGCGCCGCAGGGATCAGGACCACCGCTCCCAGTAATTGTCTGCGGCCTGAAGAAATCAACGTCTGCTGGTCCGCTCCCCGAACAGGGGGTAGCTGGCTGGACTTCCCAAAGGGCTGGAAGCCTCGTTGCCTTGAGCGAAGGTGATTGCTATCAGAAGCACTATTGCCGGTGCTGATGCGAACTTGAACAAGGAGAGGACCAGCGCCCGTAGGTGCGCCCAGGTGCCTGTCCGGTCCGGATCCGAAAAACGCCCAGATAGGTTCCGGGCGTGGTTCCGCCAATAATCCCTTTAGCCGGCCCATGGCCGGAGCGCCGAGGCTATCGAAAGCCCCGCCGACGGGCCGAGCACGGCTCCCGTCATCCATCCGCACTGGCAGAGTGCAGGGAAGCACCGACAGTTCGGGTTTCTTTCGAAAAGTCAGGAGCCAGGCCACGGTTCCCGGCGCGCACCGGCCGAGGCACTGACCGGAAAGATATGAGGGGCGGTGAAACCGGCGCGGAAGAATTCCCGGGAAATTCCCGCCGCGACCGTATCGGCGTCGCCGTCCCTGACCAGGGCGATGGCGGCTCCGCCGAAGCCGCCGCCGGTCATGCGTGCCCCGAGCGACCCCAGATCCTGGGCGGACGAGACGGCAAGGTCCAGTTCCGGGGTGGAGATTTCGAAGTCGTCACGCATGGACACATGCGATGCGTCGAGGAAAGGTCCGATTGCGGCCGGGCCGGCGGTCCGCAGTGCGGCAACGGTGTCCAGCACCCGCTGGTTCTCGGTCACGATATGGCGGACCCTGCGGAAGGTCTGCGGGTCCAGCAGCTTGGCTGCGCGGGGGAGGTCCATCCCGCCGAGGTCCCGCAGCGCCTTGACGCCCAGGACGCGGGCGCCTTGCTCGCACGAGCGGCGGCGGCTGGCGTACCCGCCGTCGGCGTGGGAGTGGCTGGTACGGGTGTCGATGACGAGCAGGCCGAGTCCGGCGTCGCGGAAGCCAAGCGCAACGCTCTCCGTTTGCAGCGTGCGGCAGTCCAGCAGGATGCCGTGGTCCGGCTTGCCCAGCAGCGAGGCGGACTGGTCCATAATCCCGGTTGGGGCCCCGACGACGACGTTCTCGGCCAGCTGGCCGATCCGGGCCAGTTCCGGCCGTCCCAGCCCGAGGTTCCACAGCTCGGTCAAGGCCAGGGCCACGGAGCATTCGACGGCGGCCGAGGATGACAGTCCCGCCCCGGCCGGGACGTCCGAGCTGAGGGCCAGATCGACGCCGGTGAAGGCCGCTGCGGGGGCCGCCTGTGCGAGGGCCCAGACCACACCCAGCGGGTAAGCGGACCAGCCGGTCAAGGAGCCGGGATCCAGCCCGTCGAGGCTCGCCTCCACCACTCCGGGGTAGGCGCTGCTGGCGACCCGGATAGTCCGGTCCGTGCGGGGGCGCGCCGCTACGACCGTGCGTTTGTCGATGGCGATGGGAAAGGCGAAGCCGTCGTTATAGTCCGTGTGCTCGCCGATGATGTTGACCCGGCCCGGCGCGGACCATAGGCCGGCCGGCTGGATACCAAACTCGCTGGCAAAGAAATCGGTCCCCTGCTGCTGAAGATCCTGGTGTGAAGATCCGGTCATGGCTGAATGGCTTCCTTGAGTCGGGCGGCCGCGGTTTCCGGCGGGATATCGGCGATAAACGCGCCCATCGCCGCCTCCGAACCGGCAAGGTACTTGAGTTTGTTTTCTTCCCGCCGGGGCGAGGTCAGCTGGAGCATGAGCCGGATATCGTCCCGGTGGGCGCGGACCGGGGCCTGGTGCCAGGCGGCGATATAGGGCGTGGGCGTCGCATACAGCGCATCCACGCCGCGCAGCAGGCGGCCGTAGAGCAGGGCGAACTCATCGCGTTCCGCGGAGCTGGTGGCTGCCAGATCGGGAACCTGGCGGTGCGGCAGGATATGGACTTCCAGCGGCCAGCGCGCCGCAAAGGGGACGAAGGCCGTCCAGTGTTCGCCCTGGAGCACCACCCGCCCGGACTTCTGCTCGAAGGTGAGGACGTCCTCGAAGAGTGAACTGCCGTAGCTCTCCAGGGAGCGGATGAGTTGCTGGGTACGCGGTGTGATGAAGGGGTAGGCGTAGATCTGCCCGTGCGGGTGATGCAGCGTCACCCCGATCTCCTCTCCGCGGTTCTCGAAGGGGAACACCTGCTGGACGCCGGGCATGGCGGAGAGGGCCGCCGTCCGATCCGCCCACGCCTCCACGACGGTCCGCATCCGGGACACCGACACCCCGGCGAGTGATCCGGTGTGTTCGGGGGAGAAGCACACGACCTCGCACCGGCCCACCGACTGCAGCCGGCGGCCGAGCCCGATCCGGGACAGATCATCGAGCCCCCCGGGTGCGTCCGGACCCTCCAGGTCCGGCCCGAACGATGGTGATTTGTTCTCGAAAACCGCAACATCGTAAAGGCTGGGGACTTCGGAGGGGTTCTCCGCGGAGGCCGGCGCCAGCGGGTCCAGATGCGCCGGGGGCAGGACCACGCGGTTCTGCCGGGCTGACGCCACCGAAATCCATTCGCCGGTCAGGACGTCCTGGCGCATGGTTGCGGTGGCCGGCCGGGCCGCCGGCGCGCGCAGGTCCGGGGACCGTTCGGGCGACAGCGCGGTGTCCGCATCGTCGTAATAGATGATGTCGCGGCCGTCGGAGAGCTGAAAGGACCGCTTGGCGATTTTGGCCATGCTAGCGGCCTTTCCGTGCGTTGATAACTGAACCGCTAACTGCGTCGGCAGGGGGATCGGCCGCCGAATAGCAGCCCGCAGCGCTTTCTGCAGAAATTTCCCGGACGTGCAGCAACACGCCGTGTTCCGGGTTCAGGACCGGCATGGGCAGGCCGGATTCGGCCAGGAAACGGCCGGTCGCCTCAATACCCGACGCCAGCCACGCGGGCGGGACGATCTGGGTGAAGGTATGCCCGGTCCCGGCTCCCGGGTAAGCAAGCCGCACCCGGTATTTTCGCTCCGGCGAGAGCCCGGGCAGCGCCACCCGTCCCGGGACTTCAGCGAACGACGTCGCCACCGACACCAGCGCGAACAGCGCTTCGGAGCCGTCGTGGGAGACGACGCCGTGCAGCATCAGGGCGGGATCCGGCTCATCGGCCCGCACCATCCGGCCGCTGTGCAGCAGCGCCCGGTGTTCCTTGTAGGCCGCTATCGCGGCCGCCAGCTCGCCGCGTTCGGCGCCCTGCACCTGGCGGAGGTCCCATTCCAGCCCGAAGTGGCCGAACATCGCCGTGATGGCGCGGAAGGACAGCTCGTGGGTGCGTGCCGTGGTGTGCGAGGTGGTGGGCCCGATGTGCGATCCCACGAGCTCCGGCGGCACCACCACTTGGGTCCACCGCTGGACGGTCTGGCGTTCCAGCGCATCGTTGCAGTCCGAGGCCCAGACCCGGTCCGTGCGTTCCAGGATGCCCAGATCCACGCGGCCGCCCCCGGAGGAACAGCTCTCGATCTCGACCCCCGGATGGGCCTTCCGCAGCTCATCCAGCAGCCGGTACACTGCCAGCGTCTGGGCATGGACCGACGGGCTTCCCTCGTGGCCCATTTCCGCCAGGTCCCGGTTCTGGTCCCATTTGAGGTAGCTGATCCGGTACTCGCTCAGGAGCGAGTCCAGCCGGTCGAAAATGTATTGCCAGGCCTCCGGGTTGGCCAGGTCCAGCACCTGCTGGTGCCGCCAGGGCTCCGGCAGCCGGCCCGGCAGCCCGCCGGGGATGGCGGGCCCCGGGGTGCGCGGTCCCGGGCCTGAGATCCAGTCCGGGTGCGCACGGGCCAGGTCAGAGTCCTCGTTGACCATTTCGGGCTCGACCCACAGGCCGAAGTCCATGCCGTGCTCGGTGACGGCGTCGATCAGGGGGGTGAGCCCCGCCGGCCAGAGCTGTTCGTCGACGTACCAGTCGCCGAGCCCGGCGCGGTCGTCGCGGCGGCCCCGGAACCAGCCGTCGTCGAGGACAAAACGCTCGACGCCGAGACCGGCGGCAGATTCGGCCAGCTCCAGCAGGGTGTCCAGCCGGTGGTCGAAGTACACCGCTTCCCAGACATTCAGCACCACGGGGCGGGGCTTGCCCGAGCGGCGGCCAGGATGGTGCGGGCGTCCGCGGAACCACGCATAGAACGCGTCGCTGATGCCGTCCAGCCCGGAGTCCGAGTAGGCAGCGAAAAGCCACGGCGTCTCGTAGCGGGCACCGGCGTCCAGAGTGACCTCGGCGGAGCCCAGCAGCTCCGAGGCCCCGATGATCGAGCGGCCGTCGCCGATCGTCTCGACGAAGTTCTCGTGGTTGCCGCTCCAGCCCAGGTGCACAGCCCAGACCTGGCCGTGCCGGTTGCCGAAACCCGGCGTTCCCGCGGCGAGCAGCAGCGGGGAATCGTGGCCTGTGCGTCCGTGCCGGCCGGAGCGAACCCAGGTGCCCTGCCGCATCGGCAGCCGCTGCGGGTGCGCCTCGCGGCACCAGCGGCCCGTCAGGTCCAGGATTTCCGTCGCGGCACGCCCCAAGGGCAGCACCGCCGCCAGTTCTTCGAGCCGGTAGCTGTCCGGGCCCTCGTTGCGCAGGCTGTGCCGGAGCTGCAGCAGCCCGCCGTCGTTGATCCTGATAACGGTGCTGACGCTGATCCGGGCCACGGGGTCCCACTGTGTGATCACGGCCGAACCTTCCGCTGTCCCTTCCTGCACGGTTCCCGGCGGCATCGTGCCGTTCTCCGCCGTCACGGACACCACCCGGAGCCGGGCAGAGAACGCCTGGCCGCCCCGGTGGCCGCGGAGGCCGGGACGTCCCCGCCAGCCGGAGGAAGCCTGCGGGATCAGGCCCAGCGTGACGGGAATGTCCAGGGACGAGGGGGCAACAGGATCGGCCAGCAGCGAAAGGTCCGGAAGATCCGGGCCAAGGTCGGCGCCGAAGTGCAGCACAGCAGGCTCGCCGGTGCTGAAGTCGATCAGTACGGAGGTGCCGGAGCGCCGCAAATACAGCGGTCCGTGCGGTAGCTCCTCAGGAGGGGCGTGCTCGGACACGGTGGTCGGGTTTGGGTGGTTCACGGCAGCTCCAGGCTTGCGGTTGGCAGCGGGTTCATATGGTGCGCGGCCGGTCAGCCGGTGACGGCTCTGGCGGCGGCACTGGTGGCGGCTCTGGCAGTCCCGGTGCTGGCCAGCCGCAGCCGGCCCACGCGCTCGCCGAGAATGCGCCGGGCTTCGCTGCCCAGCCCGTCGTCGCTGATGAGCTCATCCGCGTCCTCCAGATTGGCAATGGTGCTGATGCCCAGCGTCCCCCACTTGGTGTGGTCGGCCAGCACCACCACCCGGCGGGCCGCCGCCACGAATGCGCGGTCCGTTTCCGCCTCCAGCACGTTCGGGGTGGTGAACCCGGCAGCAGAATCGACGCCGTGGACGCCCAGGAACAGCACATCGAGGTGCAGCTGTTTCAGGGCGGAGGTCGCCAGCGGACCCACGAGGGCGTCCGAGGGGGTGCGCTGGCCGCCGGTGAGGATCACGGTGGACGGCGATGCCCCCTGATAGAACACATCGGCGATCCGCACCGAGTTGGTCACCACGGTGATCCGGGGCCCGACGGACAGCAGTTGCGCCAGCGCCCAGGTGGTGGTGCCGGCGCTGAGGCCTAC
Source organism: Pseudarthrobacter sp. HLT1-7 (assembly GCF_059383435.1). Taxonomy (NCBI): domain Bacteria; kingdom Bacillati; phylum Actinomycetota; class Actinomycetes; order Micrococcales; family Micrococcaceae; genus Pseudarthrobacter; species Pseudarthrobacter sp. HLT1-7. The sequence continues at coordinate 31,200 of NZ_JBWZCH010000012.1, forward strand.
CGCCATGCCCTCGCGCACCTGCGTGGCCGCCTCGTGCGCGATCGCCATCTTCTCCTCCGGCAGCTGGGTCACCTTCAGCTCGAAGCCGGGTTCGTGGGTGCCGGCCCCGCCCGGGAGCTTGGCCCCGCCGTGGATCTTCTCGAGGGTTCCCGCGGCGTCCAGCGCCTCGATGTCCCGCCGGACGGTCATGAGGGACACGCCGAGCAGCTTCGCGAGGTCGGTGACGCGGACGATCCGTTCACGCTGGACCTCCGCGACGATGGCTGAGTGGCGGGCTGCGGCTAGCATGTTTCGTCCTTACTGAATTGACTGGCGGGTGGAAAGAGGACCTCGGGAGCGGACCACCGCGACGGCGCCGGCTGCCAGGCTGAGGCCGCCGTCGACGTCCCCGCCGCTGATAAGTTCTACACCCGAAAGAGGCAGCCGGACGTCGTCCATGCCGTGGTTGATGCAGAACGTCCAGTCCGTCCCATCCCGGCTGCGCCGGACCACCTCCACGTTGGCCGGAAGATCGGGCACCAGAGGCTCCACCGCCGCATCGGCGCACACTTCGGGAAGGAACCCGGCAAGTCCTTCCGCTGACAAGGAGGTGGCCACGTAGTAGGCGCGGCCCTTGCCGGCGTGGTTGCGGGTCACCGCCGGGGAACCGGCGACCGGGCCGTCCTGCACCTGGGCGAGCACCTCGGCGGTGGTCACCCGGCCGAGTTCGCTCCAACAGGAACCGGCGCCGAAAGCGCTGAGCGGGACCGATTCTCCCTCCCGCAGCGGGAAGAACTCTTCCATCCGCACGCCCAGCAGTTCGCTGAAGGCCCCGGGATAGCTGCCGAGGCGGATGTGGTCGTTTTCGTCCACGATGCCCGAGTAGTACGTCACGACGAGGTGGCCGCCGGATCTGACATAGGCGTCCAGGTTCGCTACCCCGGCATCTGTGAGGAGGTATTGCATCGGAACCACCACAAGACGGTAGCCGGATAGGTTGTCCGTGCTCTGGCGGAAGTCCGTCGGGATGCCGGCGCGGTAGAAAGCATCGTGCCAGCGCCGGGTTTCCGCGATGTTTGAAGCGTCCACGCTCGGGTGTGAATCCAGTTCCGACGCCCAGCGGGCGTCGGTGTCATGGATGATGGCGACGTCGACGCTGCCGGACGCCCCGGTCACTATGGAGCCGGCTACCCCGGACAGGCTGCTCAGCGCCTGACCCAGCTGGACGACTTCCCGCCACACCTTGGTATCGGTGCCACCGTGCGGCAGCATCCCGGAGTGGAACTTCTCCGCGCCGGCCCGGGAGGCCCGCCACTGGAAAAAGAGTGCGCCGTCCGCGCCGCGGGCGACATGCTGCATCGAATTGCGCAGCATTTCCCCGGGTGCCTTGGCGATGTTGCGGGGCTGCCAGTTAACCGCAGACGTGGAGTGCTCCATCAGCAGCCAGGGCCGGCCCTGCGCCCAGCCGCGGGTGAGGTCCGCCGTCGCCGCGAGCTCCTGGAAGTTCCGGGGGTCTTCCGCGATCAGGTAGTGGTCGTTGGACACCACGTCCATCTGTTCGGCCCAGCGCCAGTAGTCCACGGGCTGGTGCAGGCCCATGTTGAAGCCCATGAAGTTTGTGGTGACCGGATGCCGGGAGTGGGCACGGATGATTGCAGCCTCGGCCTTGTAGCACTCCAGCAGTTCGTCCGAGGAGTACCGGGCGAAATCCAGCTGCTGGGTGGGATTGACCCAGGTGCCCGAGGTCCGCGGCGGCAGGATCTCCTCCCACGCATAGTAGCGCTGGGACCAGAACGCGGTGCCCCAGGAGTCGTTCAGGGCCTCGATCGTCCCGTAGCGGTTTTCCAGCCAGGTCCGGAAGCCGGCGGCGGCGCCGTCGGNGCGGGGTGGTCCTTGTACCGAATCGCAATCTGCTCTGTCAGGGCGGCCGCAGCCCGGCGGTAGTCCGGGCTGGAGGCGGCAAAGGCCTGCCGTGAGCCATAGCTGTGGCGCACGCCGTCGGCCGTCACCGGGAGGGACCCGGGGTACTTGTGGCTGAACCACGGCGGCGGCGAGGCGGTGGCGTTGGCCAGGTCCACCCGGATCCCGTTGGCGTGCAGCAGGTCCAGCACGCGGTCCAGCCAGCCGAACTCGTAGACGCCCTCGGATGGTTCCAGCAGGGACCAGCTGAAGATGCCGACGCTGACCAGGTTGACGCCGGCCTCGCGCATCAGCCGGACGTCCTCGGCCCAGGTTTCTTCCGGCCACTGCTCCGGGTTGTAATCCCCGCCGAACGCCAGCACCGGGGACCCCTCGGAGCCCAGGCGGGCGGTGATGTAGTCCATGGCGTTGTCGTTCTGGTTGGTGTTGAAGTCCACGTTTATCCTTTGCTGGAGCCGAGCGTCAGGCCGGCCACGAAGTGCCGCTGCAGGAGCAGGTAGATGATGAGGGCAGGAATGGCCGTGATCATGGCGCCTGCGGCGATCAAATTGTAATCCGAGAGGAACTGGCCCTGGAGGTTGTTCACCGCGGTGGTGAGCGGGAGCCGGTCACCGCTCTGGATGAACAGCAGCGGCCAGAAGAAGTCGTTGTAGATGAAAATGACCTCGAGCGTGCCCATCGCGGCCAGCGCGGGCCGGCAGAGCGGGAGGATGATCTCCCAGTACTGCCGCCAGATGCCGGCGCCGTCCACCAGGGCGGCCTCCGTCAGCTCGGAGGAAAGCGCCTTCATGTAGTTGGAGAGGACGAAGGTGACGAAACCGATCTGGAAGGCCGTGTCGACGGCGATGACGCTGATGTAGGTGTTGAGGAGATTTCCGGAGTCGCTGATGCTGTACGGGAGTTCAAGCTGCTTGAACATCTGGAACAGGGGAGCCGCGAGGACCTGGGGCGGGAGGAGGTTGCCGGCGGTAAACATGATCAGCAGGGTGACGTTGAACTTCCAGGCGACCCGGCTTACGGCGAAGGCCATCATCGAGGCGAAGAACAAAATCAGGATGACCGAAGGGACGGTGATCAGCACCGAGTTCCAGGCATATTGCGCAAACCCGCCCCGGGTCCAGGCCTCGACGAAGTTATCGAAGTTGAAGGAGCCGCCAAAGCTGAAGTACCCGTACTTGTCCGTGTCGGCCTTGGGCCGCAACGACGTAAAGATCGTCCAGCCCAGCGGCACCAGCCACATGGCTGCCATCACGATCAGGAAGATATGGATGCCGAACTGCCGCTTCGCCGGGCCCCGGGCCTTGCCGCCGGAGCCGGACCCGGTGCGCTGCCTGGCGGCGGCGTTTTTGCCCGCCGCCGCGGCAGGGGCTGGCTTAATGATGCTCATGCCTCTTTGTCCTTTCCGAAGGCCCGGGACAGGTAGAAGGTGATGGGGACCAGCGAAATGATCAGCAGGACAACGGCAAGGGCTGATCCCACACCGATCACCTGGCCCTCGCCGACGAGGTTCTGGATGACGAGGGCGCTGATAAGTTCCAGGCCGTTGGTGCCGCGGTTGATGACGTAAACAATGTCGAACGCGCGCAGTGATTCGATCACCGTGATGACGATGATGATCACGTTGACGGGCCGCATGGCCGGGAAGATGACGCGGAAGAAGGTCTGGACCGCGTTGGCGCCGTCGATCTGGGCTGCTTCCCGCAGAGTTGGGTCAACGCCCTTGAGCCCGGCCAGGTACAGGATCATAACGTAGCCGGCATGTCGCCACGTGGCCGCGATGAGCGCCGCCCAGATGTTAACGCTGGAGTCACCGAACCAGTCGACCGCCTGCGGGGTGCCGGCGGTGCCAAGCAGGAAGTTCAGCAGCCCGCTGTCCCGGTTGTAGAACAGTTGCCAGATGACGCCGATCAAGGCCAGCGACAGCATGACGGGGGTAAAGAAGATGCTCTGGTAGATCTTGCTGCCGCGGATGTTCTGATCGAGCAGGATGGCGAGCAGCAGGCCAAGGGGTGTGGCGATGAGCGCCAGGAAGACCAGCCACAGCACATTGTTCTGGACGGCGGGCCAGAACGGCGGGTAGTCGTTGGCGATGAACTGGTAGTTGTCCACCCCTGCGCCCTTGATGTCGTTCAGGCTGAGCCCGTTCCACCGGGTGAAGGACAAGGCTGCCGAGAGCAGTGTGGGGATCCAGACCAGGACCAGCTGGATCAGGGTGGGGACCCCCACCATGAAACTGAGTACCCATTTGTCCCGGCGGGTCATCCGCCGGACCCGCCCTGCCGGGGCGCGCGTGGTGCGTCGTGCCCCGGCAGCGGTTGTATCACTTGTTGTGCTCACTAGAGATTCCTTGCTCGATATCGCTTGCTGCTACTGGGCGGCGTAGAGCGATTTGGCCTGGGCTTCCAGGTTCTTGACATCCACGGTGCCGTCCTTGATGAAGGACTGCAGGGCCGGAATCATTACGTTGTTGGCCATGGCCGGGAGTGCATCGCGGTCAAAGAACTGGCTGATGCTCTTGGCGTTGCTGATGGCGTCAGCCATCTTCTTGTTCAACGGCGAGAACTTGGAGGTGTCCGAGCCCTTGGCGGTGGCGATATTCGCCGAGTCGACGGATGCGTAGACGTCCTGTCCCTCCGGGGTGCCGAGGTAGGCGAGGAAGTCCTTGGCGGCCGGGTTCTGGCCGCCCTTCTTGGACAGCAGCAGCCCGTCGATGGGGGCTTCGATTGCGTCCTGGCCTTCCATCGCGATCTCCGGGAACGGGAAGAAGTCGATGTCGTCCGCGACCGACTTGTCCGCGTACTGCTGGGTGAGGAAGGATCCGAGCAGGTACATGCCGGACTTCTTGTCGCCCAGGTTTTTGGCCGAGTCCTGCCACGTCATGCCGAGCGCATTGGGGTTCTGGTAAGGCAGCAGTTCCTTCCAGGTGTCGAAGACGTCGCTGACCTTCTTCTGGTCCCAGCTTTCCTTGTGGGCGGTGAGGTCCATGTGGAACTGGTAGCCGTTGAGCCGCATGTTCAGGTAGTCGAAGGTGCCCATGGCGGGCCAGCCGTCTTTGTCCGCGAATTCGATGGGGATCAGGCCGTCGCCCTGCATTTTCTTCGACAGCGTAGTGAGCTCATCGAAGGTCTTCGGGACCTGGTAGCCCTTCTCGGCCCAGAGGCTCTTGCGGTAGAAGAAGCCCCAGGGGTAGTTGTAGTTCGGGACCAGGTACATCTTCCCGTCGGAACCTTTGGACGCCTTCTTCAGGGCATCGGAGTAGTTGCCGCCGATCTTCTCCCAGACATCGTCGATCGGGGCGAGCAGTCCCTTGTCTGCGTAGTACTGCATCCGGTACCCGGCGAACCAGGTGAAGGTGTCGTCGGGGCTGCCTTGGAGGTAGGTGTTGATCTTGTTCTGGAAGTCGTTGTGCGGCACAACATTGGTGGTGGTCTTGACGCCGGACTTCTTCTCAAAGGCGTCCGTGAGGGCCTTGTAGGCGTTCTTGGGAACTTCATCCGAGGAACCGGAACCGAAGGTCAGTGTCTTGGCGCCGCCGCTGGCGGCCGGTGCGCTGCCGCCGGTGCAGGCTGCCAGCAGTGGAACTCCCGCCATCGCGACGGCGCCCACACCCAGCGTCTTCAGCAGCGTCCGGCGGTCCCATCCGCCCCGGCTGGAAGCCCTCTGCAGCGCGTCTTCATGCATGGTCATGGTTTCTCCTTTGAAATCAACGGATGCTGTGAGTCAACTCACATGATAATCAACCATATCCGAACAATATAGAACCGTAAAGGGCAAAAAAGAACATTTTATGCCGTTTGCCGCGCCTTCGTGCAGACCAATGCGGCCGACGACGGGCTGACCCCGCAGCTGCTGGCCGAACTCAAGATCCTGGTCCGGACGCCAGCGCTGCTCGTGGCCTGCAACTACGGCGGAACACTGTGCTCCGCTGAAGGCATTCCCACCGAAACCCTCCCGCTGGCCAGCGCCGCGATAGCCCTCCGTGCCCTCGAGGTCCTGCGCGAGGGCTGGGACGCCGGGGCGTCGTCGTACACGGTCGCCTACGACACCGGACCTCGACGCCGCGGTGCTGCACATCGGGCTCTCCGGCCTGCTGGATGTCAGCGACCAGCGGTTCCTGGACACCGTCACGGCGGTGGAACGGGAATTGCGGGTGGGGCCCACGGTGTTCCGGTACCGGTACGACGACGGCCTGCCGGGGCTGGAGGGCGGCTTCCACATCTGCACGACGTGGCTGATCGAGGCTTATGTGGCGGTTGGCCGGATTGAGGAGGCCTGGGACCTGTTCGACCAGCTGGTGAACCTGTTCGGGCCCACCGGGTTGCTGCCCGAGGAGTACGACCCGGGCACCGAAACTCATTTGGGCAGCCATCCGCAGGCGTATTCGCACCTGGGCTTCATCCGCTGCGCGCGGCTGCTGGACGCACTTCCCCGGAACTAGCGGTCATTTTCGCCGGTTCCTCGGGGTAGACGGAGCCTGGACCGTTTCGGGCCGCGGGGGACATGCCCATTCTTCGCACCCGGGACTGGGCATAATGGCACTATGTCCATCCACTGGCCCCTGCGCGGGACATGTCCCTGAGCCCGGCCACCGAGCCCGGCCAACGAGCCCCCCGCCCGAGCCCTGGCGAACTAACGAAAATGCCCACTAGCCCCACCCTGGGACCGGCACGATTGGTGTCGCTCCGGTCCTATTCGCAGGCGACACCGTCCCGGTCGCCGTCCAGCTTGTCTCTGTAGCCGGGCTGCCCCGCATGGAGGGGAGCTGCGCGGGCGGCGCGGACGGCCGCGCAGTTCGCGTAGTAAGCGGAGGCCGGGGCAGCCGGGGCAGCCGGGGCAGCCGGGACAGGAACCGGAGCCACGTAGGCCGGGGGCGGCGGCACGTAGGACTGGGCCGGAGCCGGGGCGGCTTGCTGCGCGGGGGCCGGCGCCTGCATCGGAGGAGGCGGCGCTTCCTGATTGGTCGGCGCCGGTGCGGCAGGGCAGTCACCGAGGATCCGGGCCATCGCATCGTGCTCGGCCTGGGTGACCCAGAGTGTGTAGCTGGCCTTGACCGAGATCTGGCGGGCCACATACGTGCAGCGGTAGGGCTTGTTTGGCGGCAGCCACGTGGCGGCGTCGCCGTCGCTCTTTTTCATGTTGGCGGGGCCATCCACCGCCAGCAGGTTCAGCGGATCGTTGGCGAAGGAGAGCCGTTGCGCCGCGGTAAGCTGCTGGGCGCCCTTTTGCCAGGCATCGCTGAGCGCCACCACATGGTCGATCTGCACCGCGGTGCTGGTGGCGTTGCCGCGGAGGAAGTTGATCAAGGTTGCCGTATAGGGGTCGTTCAAGACGCCGGAAAGTACCACGCAGTCGCGGGTGCCGGGCTTGAAGGCAGGGGCGGCCAGGTCCCGGCGGAGCATGTCGTTTCGCGTGTCGCAGCCGTTGCGGTCGACGTCGGCCCACGCTTGGCCGAACTGGTCACGTGAGTATCCGGTCTTGGGCGCACGGCCCTTGATCGGGATGGTGGCCAGCACATCGAGGGCCTTGCTGGCGAAGGCGGGCTGAAGGTTGGGGGCTCCGACGCCGGCCGCGGTGACGCCGGGAGCGGCGTCAGGGTCCAGCGGGGTGCCGTCGGCGGTCGGCGTGGATGCCGGCGTAGCTGCCGGCGACGCGGAAGCGCTCGGGGACCCCCCGGTGGCGGTGGCCGCGGCCGGTGCGGTGGCAGGGCTCGCGCACGCGGTGGCGGAAACGAGCAGCAGTCCGGTCAGGCCGGCTGCGATCCAGTCGACCGCGCCCGTGCGGCGTGCCGTGGGCGGTCGGACGCTGCATGGTCGGTCGATCTTCAATTGTCTCCCCAGTAAGTGCGTGCGGGCCGAATCCCGACCGGTCAAAGCCTACCGGCGGCAACGACAACGCGGGGTCACATCGCGCCCATGGTGGGGCCCGGGATGGGCGCGAAGTGACCCCGCGTTGCGTTAGTGCGGGGACGCTAGTTCAGCGAGGCGTTGTTCAGAGCGTGCGGCGGGCGCATGATCCCGGGGGTATGCCCCTCCGCGGGGTCGTTGCCGATTCCGACGATCCTGTTGTGCTTGTCCACATGGACCACCTTGGGGTTGTACGCCCTGGCTTCGTCCGTGGTCATCTGGGCGTAGGTGATGAGGATGACGATGTCATTCTCATGCATGAGATGTGCGGCGGCTCCGTTGATCCCGATCACCCCTGTTCCGCGTTCGCCGGCAATCGTGTATGTCTCCAGCCGGGCGCCGTTGGTGACGTCGACGATCGCCACCAGCTCTCCCGGGAGAATGTCGGCGGCCTCGAGCAGATCCAGGTCCACGGTGACGGAACCGACGTAGTGAAGGTCCGCGTGGGTGACCGTGGCGCGGTGGATCTTGGACTTAAATATTGTGCGATTCATAACGTGACCAGTCTAGCTCCGGGCGAACCGTCAAGCTGTGAGCCAGCGAACACCGCCTTCAGGTTACAGACAGGAGGTCGACGGCGTCCGGCACGTCCGTTGGCCCCTCGGCGGTCAGTCCGACGGCGCCCCGGCGGCGGGGGTGATGGACGCGGCCGTCTCGGCGAGGATTTCCCGGGCTGCCAGGATGGCGGGCCGCTTGGCACTCGAGTGCCGCACCGAAGTGAAGACCGTCCGGTGCGGATCGCCCGGGAGATTAATCAGCCGGGCTGTTGTTGCCCGTCCGGTCCAGACGAGGTCCGGCATCAGGGCCACGGCGTTTCCGGACTCGATCAGCCGGATCTGCGCCTGCAGATCAGCGGTTTCGAATCTGACGTCGGGCTCGAAACCGGCGCTCCGGCACGTTTGCTCGGCCCAGTGCCTGGAAGCGGCCCCGCGGGGTTCCATCACCCACGCCAGTTCCGCAGTGTCGGCAAGGGAGGCGACCGCCGGCCGGTCCGGGGAGGCGGGCGGAACCGCGAGGCGGATCGCATCGCCCGTGAGCCGGACCCTGTCCAGTTCCGCGTAGCGGGGGGCAGCGTGGCCGGGGTACTGCTCGGCGATCACCAGGTCGAAGTCCCGCGCCCAGGTCTCATGCAGGGCCGTTTCCGGTTCCCGCTGCGTCATTTCCACCCGGACCTCGGGGTACCTGGCGGACATCCGGGTCAGGGCATCGGGCATCAGCGCCAGTGCAGCGGACTGGAATACGGCCATCCGCACCGTCCCGGTCACCGTGGTCAGGGAGGCCGCGAGATCGGCCTCTGCCTGCTCGAGGGTTTCCAGCAGTTGGGCCGTATGAGCCACGAGGACTTCGGCCTGCGGCGTGAGCTGCACCCGGCGCCCGGTCTTACGAAGCAGCTCAACGCCGGCTTCCTTTTCCAGCAGGGCCAGCTGCTGCGAGACCGACGACGGGCTGTACTGGAGTGCCTCGGCGACTTCCGCCAGGGTGCCCCGGATCTTCAGTTCGCGGAGCAGGCGCAAACGCCGAACGTCGAGCATCGCTATTCCTTTGTGAATTCTAATGGTTATTGATTAGGAGAAGTCACTTTATCTAATGCAAGCGGGCTTGCATACTGTTACTCACTGAGTAACCCCCATCACAGGGTGGATTGATGGGCCCCACACCTAAGCAGGAGTCCCTGATGAGTACCAACGACCAGACCAGATCGATCATGCGGCGCAAGCCGATTGACGATATCGAGGAAGAGAACAAGCACAGCGGCTTGATCAAGAGCCTCGGGCTGTGGCAGCTGACTGCCATTGGCGTCGGCGGCATTATCGGCGTCGGCATCTTCTCCCTCGCCGGCCTCGTGGCCCACGGCAGCGAAACTGAACCCGGAGTCGGCCCGGCAGTGCTTTTTTCCTTCCTGATTGCGGGTCTGGCGTCCGCGGCTGCGGCCCTGTCCTACGCCGAGTTCGCCGGCATGATCCCGCGTGCGGGTTCTGCCTACACCTACGGATATGTGGCGCTGGGCGAGGTGATCGGCTGGTTCATCGGCTGGGATCTGCTGCTCGAGTACATCGCGATCGTGGCTGTGGTGGCCATCGGCATTTCCGGCTACTTTGACGCGTTCCTCTCGGGCATCGGCATCAACATGCCAGTCTGGATGACCTCGACGCCGGATGAAGGCACGGGCGGCATCGTCAACATTCCGGCGATTCTGGTCTGCCTGCTGGTCACCTGGATCCTCTCCCGCGGCACGCGCGCCTTCGGCCGCTTTGAGCTCGTGGCGGTGGCCATCAAGGTGGTCCTGATCCTCTTTATCATTGGCCTGGGCGTCTTCTATATCGACACCAACAACTACAATCCGTTTATGCCCAGCGGCTTCGGTCCGGTCCTGGCGGGGTCCGCCACCGTGTTCTTCGCGGTCTTCGGCTATGACGCCATGAGCACCGCCGCGGAGGAAGCCACCGACGGTAAGAAGCACATGCCGAAGGCCATCATCCTCTCCCTGATCATCGCCATGCTGTTGTACGTCGCAGCCACCCTGGTGCTCACCGGCATGCAGAACTACCAGGACATCGACCCCAAGGCCGGGTTCGCCTCCGCGTTCAACGGCGTGGGCCTGCCGGTCATCGCCACCATCATCTCGGTCTTCGCCGTGCTGTCCATCATGACGGTTATGCTCACCTTCCTCCTTGGTGTCACCCGGGTCTGGTTCTCGATGAGCCGCGACGGGCTGCTGCCCGGCTGGTTCGCCAAGACGGACCGCCACGGTACCCCGCAGCGCGTCACCTGGATTGCCGGGATCGGATCGGCGCTGCTGGCCGGTGTCTTCCCGATCAAGGCCGTCGCGGACCTCACCAACATCGGAATTCTGGCCGCCTTCGTCGTCGTCTGCTTCTCGGTGATCGTCTTCCGCTACAAGAAGCCCGATGCCCCGCGGACCTTCCGACTGCCCCTGATGCCGGTGATTCCGGCCTTCGGCGTCCTGGCCTCGGCGTTCCTGATGTTCCAGCTGCACTGGGAGACCTGGGCACGCTTCGGGGTCTGGCTGCTCATCGGCCTGGCAATCTACTTCTTCTACGGCAGGAAGCATTCGCTGATGAACCCGGACAGTCCGCGCCACGCAGAAGCAGTGGAGATGCACCGCCACGTCGGTTAACCCCCGGGACGCTCCCGCACTACCCGGGATGCGCTATCACTTTTGGCTCCCATCCACGCCTTTTGGGAGCCAAGAGTGATAGCGCATCCGTGTGTTCGGGGACGGTTGCGCCCGGTCTGGAAATAATCGATTTTTCTAACCAGTACTGCTCGGAAAACATCGCTTTATCTTATGAAAATCCGGTCTCATACTGAAGCCTAGGAAGGTCCATATTTTGAGAAAGAACGAGTACCAGCCATGACCAAGATTTCAACGGAGTCCGGCGTGAACACAGGCAACGCGGCCGGGCACGCACCCGTCTCGGAAGGCTCCCCGGTCCTTGAGGCCGCCGCCCTCGCCGAGGAAACCATCGGGCTGGTACGCCACTGGCTCACGGAAGCCGCCCGGATCCCGGTCGATGCCTCCGCCCAGCAGCTCGCCGGGGTCCTAAAGGACCCGAACGGCCTGGACTTCACGGTGGGGTTCGTCGACGGCGTCGTCCGCCCCGAAGACCTCCGGGTCGCGGCCCGCAACCTTGCCGCCCTCGCCCCGAAGGTCCCGGCGTTCCTGCCCTGGTACATGCGCAGCGCCGTCCGCCTCGGCGGCACCATGGCACCGGTCCTGCCGCGGGTGGTCATCCCGATCGCCCGCCGCGTGCTCCGCGAAATGGTCGGCCACCTCATCGTCGACGCGACCGACGCCAAGCTGGGCCGGGCCATCGCCAAGATCCGCAGGGACGGCATCAAGCTCAACGTCAACCTCCTCGGCGAGGCTGTGCTCGGCGGCCACGAGGCGTCCCGCCGTCTGGAGGGCACCCACACCCTGCTGTCCCGCCCCGACGTCGACTACGTCTCCATCAAGGTCTCCTCCACCGTCGCCCCGCACTCCGCCTGGGCTTTCGACGAGGCCGTGGAGCACGTCGTTGAGAAGCTCACGCCGCTCTTCACCCGCGCAGCGTCCTTTGCCGTCGGCGGAAAAAAAGCCAAGTTCATCAACCTGGACATGGAGGAGTACAAGGACCTGGACATGACCATCGCGGTCTTCACCCGGATCCTGGACAAACCGGAATTCAAAAGCCTTGAGGCCGGCATTGTTCTCCAGGCCTACCTCCCGGACGCCCTCGCCGCAATGATCCGCCTGCAGGACTGGGCGGCCGCCCGCCGCACCAACGGCGGTGCCGCGATCAAGGTCCGCGTCGTCAAGGGCGCCAACCTGCCCATGGAGCAGGTCGAAGCCTCCCTGCATGACTGGCCGCTCGCCACGTGGGGCACCAAGCAGGACTCGGACACCAACTACAAGCGCGTCATCAACTACTCGCTGCACCCGGACCGGATCCGCAACATCCGGATCGGCGTGGCCGGCCACAACCTCTTCGACATCGCCTTCGCCTGGCTGCTGGCCAAGCAGCGCGGCATCGCGGATACCGCAGAGCAGAGTATCGAATTCGAGATGCTGCTCGGCATGGCCCAGGGCCAGGCCGAAGCCGTCAGACACGATGTCGGCTCGCTGCTGCTCTACACCCCGGTGGTCCACCCCGCCGAGTTCGACGTCGCGATCGCCTACCTGATCCGCCGGCTCGAAGAGGGCGCCAGCCAGGACAACTTCATGTCCGCCGTCTTTGAACTCGGGGGGAACTCCCCAGACAGCAGGGCGCTGTTCGAGCGTGAGAAGCAGCGCTTCCTTGCCTCCCTCGCCAGGCTCGACGACGAGGTCCCGCCGCCCAACCGCCGGCAGAACCGCAGCCTCCCGGCCGCGCCGCCGCCGGACGCCGAGCAGGCACAACGCAGCTTCGAGACCACCCCGGACACCGATCCGTCGCTGCCCGCCAACCGCGACTGGGGCCGCGCCATCCTGGGCCGCGTGGCGACTTCCACGCTGGGTATCGCCGCCGTGGAAGCCGCCACCATCAACGACGCCGGCACGCTCAACGCCGTGATCGGGACCGCAGTGGAAAAGGGAAAGGCCTGGGGTGCCCTCTCCGGCGCCGAGCGTGCCGCGATCCTGCACCGAGCCGGCGACGTCCTCGAAGCCCGGCGCGCCGAACTGCTCGAGGTCATGGCCAGCGAGACCGGCAAGACCCTCGACCAGGGCGACCCGGAGGTCAGCGAGGCCGTTGACTTCGCGCACTTCTACGCCGAATCGGCCCGCAGGCTGGACGACGTCGACGGCGCCACCTTCGTTCCGGCGAAGCTCACCCTGGTGACCCCGCCGTGGAACTTCCCGGTGGCCATCCCCGCCGGCTCCGCCCTCGCGGCCCTCGCCGCCGGCTCCGCCGTCGTGATCAAGCCTGCCAGGCAGGCCTGCCGCAGCGGTGCCGTGATGATCGAGGCGCTCTGGGACGCCGGTGTGCCCCGCGACGTGCTCACTATGGTCCAGCTGGGCGAGCGTGAGCTTGGCCGGCAGCTGATCTCCCACCCCGCCGTGGACCGGGTCATCCTGACCGGCGGCTACGAGACCGCCGAACTGTTCCGCACCTTCCGCAAGGACCTGCCGCTGCTTGCCGAGACCAGCGGCAAGAACGCCATCATCGTCACGCCGAGTGCCGATTTTGACCTCGCGGCCAAGGACGTCGCGTACTCCGCCTTCGGCCACGCCGGGCAGAAATGCTCCGCGGCCTCCCTGGTGATCCTCGTGGGATCAGTGGCCAAGTCCAAGCGCTTCCACAACCAGCTGATCGATGCCGTCACCTCACTCAAGGTGGGCTACCCCGAGGATCCGACCAGCCAGATGGGCCCGATCATCGAGCCCGCCAGCGGCAAGCTGCTCAACGCCCTCACCACCCTCGGCGAAGGCGAAAGCTGGGCCGTGGAGCCGCAGCAGCTCGATGGTACCGGCAAGCTGTGGAGCCCAGGCATCCGCTACGGCGTCCGCCGCGGATCCTACTTCCACCTCACCGAATTCTTCGGCCCCGTGCTGGGCGTTATGACCGCGGACACGCTCGAAGACGCCATCGCCATCCAGAACCAGATCGACTACGGTCTCACCTCGGGCCTGCACTCGCTGGACGCCGAGGAACTGGGGATCTGGCTGGACACTGTCCAGGCCGGCAACCTCTACGTCAACCGCGGCATCACCGGGGCCATCGTGCAGCGCCAGCCCTTCGGGGGCTGGAAGAAATCCGCCGTCGGCGCCGGCACCAAGGCCGGCGGACCCAACTACCTCGTAGGCCTCGGCGGATGGACCAGTAAAGCCAGCACCGCAGCAGCCGCGGGCACCCTCGGGGCGGCGGCCCCCGCGCACCCCGGCGTCCGCCGGATCGAGGATGCCGCCAAGGACTTCCTGCCCGCCGGGGAGCTGGTTCCCTTGCGCCGAGCCCTGGCCTCTGACGCCGTCGCCTGGGCCGAGGAGTTCGGCACCGCGAAGGACGTCTCCGCCTTGAGCGCCGAACGCAACATCTTCCGCTACCGCCCGCTGCCGGTCACCATCCGACTCTCCGACGGCGAACCGCTCGGTGCGCTCGTCCGGACCGTGGCGGCCGGTGTCCTGGCCGGCTCCGCCCTGACGGTGACCGCCGCCGTCGAACTGCCCGCCCGGCTGCGCGCCGTACTGTCCGGTCTCGGCGTGGCCGTCTCGGTGGAAAGCGACGCCGGGTGGCTGGCCGCGGCCGGCACGCTCGCCGGCGGACGGATCCGGCTCCTCGGCGGGGATTCGAAAGCACTCGCGGAGGCGACAGGTGGGCGCCCGGACCTGGCGATGTACTTCCACCCGGTGACCGAAGCCGGCCGCGTCGAGCTGTTGCCGTTCCTGCACGAGCAGGCCATCAGCATCACGGCGCACCGCTTCGGCACGCCCAACCACATCTCGGACGGCCGTATCTAGCAGGCTTCCGCTCCGGAAGTGGCACAACAAACGAGCCGGGCGGCCGCCCTCCAACGATGGCCGCCCGGCTCGTCCGATCATCTAGGTCCGAGGGACTGGTTCGTTTCGGGACTCAGCCGAAGTACCAGCCGGGCGGCACCCAGGACGCGGGTACGGCATGCGCGGCAAAGTCGTCGCAGCCGGAGCAGAAGTAGGTGACTTCGCCCAGTTTGTTGACTGAGCCGTCGCTGCGATGGGTGGCCGGTACGAAAGTCTCAAGGTAGATGAACTCGTCGGTTCCGCAGCGTTCGCAGTAGGGGCTGCCGACGTACCCGGCTGCCACCAGTGTGGCGGGATGCGGATCCCGGCGTCCTCGGAAAGTGTGCTGCGCGGCCGCGCCGCGGTTCACCGTGGGAGCCGGCGGGCGCACCGCCTGCAGCGAATGGACTGCCGGTGCTGTGGGAATATGTGGTCGGTTTGTGGCTGGCGTCATTGTCGGCCTATCCCGAACGCTTTTGTGCCGCCCCCAAAGGCAGAAGCACAGGACAGCGTCCGATTCTTTGAATCGTTGTCATTGGCCTCTGCTTGACCTTCAACAACTTCAGGATATGTCACGGATCACCGGCGATCAATGGCGCCGCGTAAGTACATCGTCCAAGTAGGTACACCACGTGTGCACGTACTCATCACGCTGAAGGCAGCGGCGCCGCAGGCTCAGCCGGAGCGTTTCAGGGTCCGGCCCTTGATCGCCTCGGTGAGGGCCTCGATAACCTCTGTGTTGGCCAGCGGATTGCGGATCAGTGTGAAGTCGACATCGCCCACCGGCGGCAGATCGAAGCGCCGGGTGATGATCAGCAGGTCCTCCGGGACCAGCGAAGACGGCATCACCGCAACACCGATGCCAGCCCGCACGGCGGCCAGCACGCCGCTGATCTGCCGGGTGGTGCACGTGATGCGCCAGGTCCGGCCGGAGGCTTCGAGCGCGTCAATGGCGAGCTTCCGGCTCAGGCTGGGGGACGGGTAGGCGATCAGGGGCACGGTCTCGGCCGGATCCAGGACGGTCTGCTCCAGGCCCACCCAGGCGAAGGAGTCCTGCTGGACCACGGTGCCGTCCTTGGCCCCGGCCACCCATTTGACGAAGACGAGGTCCAGCTGCCCGGCGTTGAGGCGCTTGTACAGCTGGTCGCTTTGGCCCACCGTCAGTTCCAGGTTGATCTGGGGGTAGACCTGGCGGAACTCCCGTAGGATCCGGGGGAGTCCCGTGATGGCCAGGTCGTCGGCGGTGCCGAACCGGAGCCGTCCGCGCATGGCTGATCCGGAGAAGTAGCGGGAGGCGGAATCGTGCGCGGACAGGATGCTGCGGGCGAAGCCGGCCATGGCGTCACCGTTGTCGGTCAGGCGCACGTCGCGGGTGTCGCGGGCAACGAGGACCCGCTTCGCGGCCGTCTCCAGCTTGCGGACATGCTGGCTGACAGTGGGCTGCGCGAGGCCCAGCCGTTCGGCGGCCTTGGTGAAACTCAGGGTTTCGGCGACGGCCAGGAAAGAGCGGAGCTGGGCGGGTTCAAACATGCGGACTCCTGACCTGCGGCACGCGCGTGCAGTATTGCGTTTTGTAATGCTAGTTATGCGGAGAATAAGCTTCCATAATCTATCCGGGCCAGCTTAGCGTTAAGTAATCCCCGCACGCCCGCTCGCTTGAGGACTTTCCGTGGCACCCCCTCCGCCGTTACAGGCACACGTAGCTTCACTGCCTGATACCAACACCGCACCGATCGTCGTTGTCCAGGAGCGCCTGCCGTGGCGCCACACCTTCATCTCGCTGAAGGTCCGTAATTTCCGCATCTTCGCGATCGGCCATTTCGTTGCTGTCATCGCCCTGTGGATGCAGCGGATCGCCCAGGACTGGCTGGTGCTTCAGCTCTCGGGCTCGGTCACCGCCGTCGGCGTCACCGTGGCGCTGCAGTTCCTGCCATCGCTGTTCCTCGGTCCATGGGCGGGGATGATGGCGGACCGCTTCGCGAAGCGGAAGATCATGATGCTCTGCCAGTCGGTGGCCGCGGTGCTGGCGGCGATCCTCGCAGTGCTGGCCCTGACCCAACAGATCGAAGTCTGGCACGTCTACGCCATCGCCCTGTCTCTGGGCCTGGTCACGGTGCTGGACCAGCCGGCGCGGCAGGTCTTCGTCAATGAACTGGTGGGGCCGGCCTACCTGCGGAATGCCATCAGCGTGAACTCCACGATCTTCCAGCTGGGCGGCCTGATCGGCCCGGCGGTCGCCGGGTTGCTGCTCACGGCAGTTGGGGCCGGCTGGGCCTTTGCCGGTAACGCCGTGGCCTGCTGCTTCACCGTGGCCATGTTGCTCACGCTGCGGAAGGACCAGCTGTTCATCAGCACCCCGGCGGCCAAGCGCAAAGGCATGCTGAAGGAGGGGCTCAACTACGCGCTGAGCAAGCCCACAATCTACTGGCCCTGGCTGATGGCAGGGTTCATCGCCGTGTTCGCGATGAGCCTGCCGGTGCTGCTGGCCGCGTTTGCGGACCAGGTGTACGACGTCGGCGCCGGCGGCTACGGACTGCTGAACGCGCTGGTGGCACTGGGAGCGCTGGCCGGGGCGATCACCTCGGCGCGGCGGCGTGAGCTGCGGCTGCGTTCGGTGATGCTGGGGGCCGGCATGTACGGGCTCATGCTCTGCCTCGCGTCGCTGGCGCCGTCCATGCTGTGGTTCGGGGCAGCGATGGTCCTGGCCGGGTTCTGGTGCCTGATGTTCCTGACCGCGGCCAACCAGCTGGTCCAGATCAGCTCCAACATGGCCATCCGCGGACGCGTGATGAGCCTGTACATCATGGTGCTGATCGGCGGCCAGGCGATCGGCGGCCCGAT
The DNA here is from genome assembly GCF_059383435.1 of Pseudarthrobacter sp. HLT1-7. Classification (NCBI taxonomy): domain Bacteria; kingdom Bacillati; phylum Actinomycetota; class Actinomycetes; order Micrococcales; family Micrococcaceae; genus Pseudarthrobacter; species Pseudarthrobacter sp. HLT1-7. The sequence goes on from NZ_JBWZCH010000012.1 coordinate 48,798, forward strand.
GATTGGCTGGCTGGCCGAGCACATCAGCCCGAACACCGCCATCCTGGTCTCCGGCGGGGTGCCGGCGCTCGCAGCGGCCGCTGTCGCCGTCGTACTGGCGCGCCGGGATCAGCTGATGCTCAAGGTGGACTTGAGGGACCGGCGCCGGCTCGTCACGATCGTCCGGAAGCGGGCCGGCTAAGGGCGCGGGCAGCACCCGGGCGGGCCGGCAGCCGCCATTCCCCAGATCCCGGGCACGGCCTAAACGCCCGGGCTCCTGCGCGCCAGGAGCCCAAGCACCCCATGTGCTTGGGCCCCCGGCGCTCAAGCCCCCAGCGGCAGGTGGGGGTAGTCCGGCTCGCGCTGCTGGAACTGCAGCACATCCGGGTTGAGGACCACGCCGTTGCGGATTTCGATTGCGCGGCGGATCGTCTCGTTCCCGGTCCAGGCCTCGGGGCCGGACATCACGGTTTCCAGGAACGGCAGCAGCGCCTCGCTGATCTCCCAGCTGGCGGAGTTCCAGAGGTAGGACGGGCTGTGGTCCACGGCGTAATAGTCGATGTGGTCGCCTACCGTGAACATGGGTTCGGCGAAGGTGGTGCTCGTTGCCCAGCTGAAGCCCATACCCTCGTCGCAGGACACGTCCACAATCAGACTGCCGGGCCGGAACGCGTCGAGGTCCTCCGTGCGCAGGTACGTCAGCGGCGCGTTGGGGTCCTGCAGCGTGCAGTTGACCACAATGTCGCTTTCGGCAAGGAACGGGGCCAGCGGCACACGCCCGCGCTCGGTGATGACCTGGCTGAGGTACGGCGCCGTGTCGTCGTGATCGAACTGCGCGATCCGCACCGAGTGGATCGGCGAGCCCACCGCGGCGACGCCGCGGCTGGTCAGCACCTGGACGTCGTGGACGCCGTGGGCGTTCAGGGCCGTGACCGCGCCGCGCGCCGTTGCCCCGAAGCCAATGACGACGGCGCTCAGCCGGCGGCCGTAGTCCCCGGTGGACCCTGCGAGGGCCAGGGCATGCAGCACGGAGCAGTAGCCGGCCATCTCATTGTTCTTGTGGAACACGTGCAGCCCGTAGCCGCCGTCGCTGGCCCAATGGTTCATGGCCTCGAATGCGATCAGTGTGAGTTTCTTGTCGATCGCGAGCTGGGTGATGGCCCGGTCCTGGACGCAGTGCGGCCAGCCCCACAGGATCTGCCCGTCACGGAGTTCGGCCAGGTCGTCGGGCTGCGGCTTGGGCAGGAGGACGACGTCGGCCTCCGCCAGGAGTTGCGCGCGCGGGACGACGCGCCCCACGAGTGGTGCCAGATGGGTGTCCGAAACCCCGAAACGCTCGCCGTAGCCCTCTTCGAGGATCAGCTGCTGCCGGAGTTCGGGTGCGATCCGGTCCAGATGGAGGGGGTGGATCGGCAGGCGCTGCTCGTCAGGCTTTCGCGTGCTGGCAAGGACTCCAAGGGTGAGATGGCCCAAGCTGCCGCTCACTTCTTTTTGGGGCTAGCCGGCTTGGCGCTGGTGGCCTTGTCCATGGAGCTGGGCGGTGCCGCAACGGACTTTTTGTCGGCCCGCTTTTCCTTGATGGACTTGCCGGATTTCTTGGATGCTGCTTGACGGGGGGATTTGTCAGCCATGATCGCTCCTGTAGCGGAACCGAAGAGGTTCCTGACTTCGAACCATACAGGTAACGGCCTAACGACCCCCGGGCGTTGTTGCCAGGGTTTCCGGCCCTTGACGCGCAGTGGATTGGAGCGGCTGACGGGAATCGAACCCGCGTATCAAGCTTGGGAAGCTAGCGCTCTACCATTGAGCTACAGCCGCAGTGGGACTGTCCAAATTGCTGGACCTGGTGCCCAGTAAACACCGAGATTCACCTTACCCCAGCCTGGGCCCCTCTCTGAACAAGTCACGCCGGCGGGAGCGTGCTGATCGATCGCCCGGCCTCGTCACGCCCGCCCTTGCGGTGCGGGACGTCGCCGATGCCTCACCGGGGAACGACGGAGTCCTTTTAGGGCGCGCACTCCGGACTCTCGACTGATTCTTCGAGTGAATGTTCCAGTGGCGCATGACAGTCCAAGTGGTCGACCAAAGCAACAAGGGGTATCTCACGCTCGTGTCCATGCCGGCGCCATCCAATTCACTAAGGGGACCGAAGTCGACTGAGTCAAGGGAAGGTCTCCCCCGGGAATCAGCCCGGAAGGGCTCTTGAAAACGCCAGACTGAGCGCGCCAGATTGGATCAGCACTGTCCTAGGCAACTGTGTACCTTTCGGGCATGATGGGTAGGCGAGATGACTGGGTGCATCAAATTTATTGAGGACGCCACCTATTCGGAAATTTCTCCTCCAGAATCAGGGTTAGTCCGGTTCATTGTGTTAGGGAAGGCTGGCATTCATGCGAATCCTCTTCGATGCGCACTGGTGGATCGACGGACCGCCTTCCAACCGGGAAGTGCTCCGGCAGATGGTGCTAACTTGGAATCGCCAGTTTAGCAACGACGAACTCTTCGTGGCAGTACCGTCGAGACACGTCCTCGCTGCGTCGGCGGAGGTCCCTGACGGTGTTACGGTCGTTCGTTCGCGGATCGCCCCGCAAGGACTCAGTGCCATCATCGAACTGCCGTTGTTGAAGCTCAGGCACAAAGCCGATGTGATCATTTCCCATAACTTCACCCCTGCGTTCGGGACCTCGATGGTATTTGTTCACGATTTTCTTTTCTTGACAAATCCCGAATGGTTCACCTTTGCCGAAAACAGGTACTTCAGTCTTATGCCTGTCTCGGCCCGGCGGGCCAAGATAATTTTCACCTCGTCCGAAAATGAAGCACAGAGAATCCGGCGTTTCACCCGCAAAAATCAAGCAGTGCTCCCAGTGGGACTGGGGCCGAATACGAGCGTCATAAATGCCGTTCCTCAGCCAGTCCCAGAGCTGAGCGAAATGCGGGGGTTCATCTTGTCGGTGGGCCGGCTAAACATACGGAAGAACTTGGGTATGACTTTGGACGCGGCGCTTAAGTCGGGGCGGTTGTCACCGGAATATCCGCTAGTTGTTGTAGGTGCGGATTCGGGACGGGGCACAACGTATTCCCCGGCCGTGGCACAGGCTGTCCGGTCCGGAGCCGTCCGTTTCCTCGGATACACCAGCAACGAGGAGCTCGCCTGGCTGTATTCCAACGCGGATTTGTTCGTTTTCCTGTCATTGGACGAAGGATTCGGCATGCCCCTTCTGGAGGCGCTCGCACTGGGAACCCCTGTGCTGGCGAGCGACATACCTGTCTTTAGAGAGATCCTGGGCGATGCAGGAGCACTTGTAGACCCGGCGGATGTGGAGGCCATCTCAGCGGGAATCCAGGCGGCCATTGACTTCGGGTCGCCACAGGTCAATGCGTCAAAGGTGCTGGATAAGTATTCGTGGACTCTGAGCGTGAACAGGATGCGGGAGGCGGTTCATGACTGGCACATGACCGGCGGGGCCGACACATACGACATGGACAGCACCGGCCGGTGATTCGGCGGGCCCAACCTCAATCCACGGGTGCCGGATTACCGTGGGAGGGAAGATGGCTCCCGCAGTTCTGCTCAGGGAATGCGCGGAAATTGGCCCGGGCAGCTCGGCACGATTGCCGCGTCGCTGGAATCGGCAGCCACGTGCACAGCTTTGCACAACGTTCCGATCGCGCACGACGTCCATAACTCTTCGGTAAAGGCCCGCCCCGCGACCGCGGAAGGCGGACAGCGCTGTCTATCCTGAAAGAGTTAGCTGCAGTCTCCGGGGAAGCGGGCTACGCCTTCAGCCGTCCGCCGAGCAAGGACTATCGTGGCATTCGCAGAGTACGACGTCGTCATCGCGCGCGACGCCTTGAGCGTGTACAACTTCCTCGTGGACGCCCGGAATCTCCCGCGATGGCGCGCCGGAATCCGCAGCATCGAGCTGGAATCAGGCGCCGCCGGGTCAAAGGGTGCCGTCTACCGGCAGACCCTCGCCGGCCCGCGCGGCCGCCCGGTCGCCGGCAATTTTGAGATCACCGAAGCCCGGCCGGGGGCGGAAATCCAGTACCGGGTCCTTGTGGGCCGGACACGCCCGCACGGCGGCTACTACCTCAGTACCGAAGGCCAGCGCACGCGCGTCCGCTTCGCCCTGGAGCGCGAGCCGCGCGGGATCCTCGCGTGGCTGAAGTCCCCGTTCCGGCGGCAAATGAAGGCCGAGGTCCGCCAGCTGGAGCGGCTCAAGACGTTACTGGAAGATATGCCGGAAGCGGACTAGCCGCCGCTCGGGGCGGGACCATAAGCGGGACCAGCAGGTGGGAACCGGCAGGCGGGGACCAGTGGCCGTTCGGTCCGTAACACCGGCAGCCCCGCCCCTGCCTTGGTGGAGTACGGTAATTTGAGACTGTGCTGATCTCAGACCGCGACATTCGCAAAGAAATTGACTCCCGCCGGATCGTTTTGGACCCGTTCGACCCTGCCATGGTTCAGCCGTCGTCGGTGGACGTCCGGATCGACAGGTTCTTCCGGCTCTTCGACAACCACAAGTACGCCCACATCGACCCCGCGGAGGAACAGCCCGAGCTGACCCGCCTCGTTGAGGTGGGGTCCGGCGAGCCCTTCATCCTGCACCCGGGCGAATTCGTTCTCGGCTCCACCTACGAGGCGGTGACCTTGCCGGACGACATCGCCGCCCGGCTTGAGGGCAAGTCGTCGCTGGGCCGGCTGGGCCTGCTCACGCACTCGACCGCCGGCTTCATCGATCCGGGGTTCTCCGGCCACGTCACCCTGGAGCTCTCCAACATGGCGACGCTGCCGATCAAACTGTGGCCGGGTATGAAGATCGGCCAGCTGTGCTTCTTCCGGCTCACCTCGGCTGCCGAGCACCCTTACGGCTCCGGCGAATACGGCAACCGCTACCAGGGCCAGCGCGGCCCGACGGCGAGCCGCAGCCACCTGAACTTCCACCGCACAGAAATCTAGGCCCCGCGGGGGATCTATCGCGGGCGTTGCTGTTTAGATCCCGCCGGCCGTGCGGGCCGCAGCCTTGCGACTATTGGTTCGACGTATTTTGCCGCGAGCGGACCGGTGATAGCCATGATCAGCACATAGGCCGTGGCAAGCGCCGCGAGCTGCTGCGGGACCACGCCGGAAGCCACGGCCAGGCCCGCAATGACGATCGAGAACTCGCCGCGGGCGATCAGCGCCGCGCCGGCACGGAAACGGCCGGGCACACCGATCCCTGCCCGCTTCGCCGCCCAGATCCCGGTGATCATCTTGGTCGACGCCGTCACCAGGGCCAGCAGGAGCGCCCAGCCGAGGACCGGCGGGATGGTTGCGGGATCCGTGTTGAGGCCAAACACCACGAAGAATATGGCCGCGAACAGATCCCGCAGCGGTTCGAGGATCCGCGTTGCGTTGTGGGCCGTGACGCCCGAAATGGCAATCCCGAGCATAAAGGCGCCGACGGCGGCGGAGACCTGCATGGCGGCGGCGAGCCCGGCAACGAGCAGCGCTGCGCCCAGCAGGTTGAGCAGGAACACCTCGGAGTTTTCGCTGTGCACGGCCTTGGAGACATGGTGGCCGTGCCGCAGCGCGACGATCAGCACGACGGTGACGACGGCGAGGGAGATTCCCACGGTCTGCAGTCCCACGACGAAGCTGACTCCGGCCAAGGTGGCCGTCAGGATCGGCAGGTAGACCGCCATGGCCAGATCCTCAAACACGAGGATGGACAGCACCACCGGAGTCTCACGGTTGCCGATCCGGCCCAGATCGGTGATCACCTTCGCCGCGATGCCGGACGAGGAAATGTAGGTGACGCCGCCCATCACCATTGCACCCACGAGGCCCCAGCCCAACATGACCGCCAGTCCGGCGCCGGGGAGGAAATTCAGGACCAGGTCCAGGACGCCGGCCTGCCAGGACCGGCGCAGCCCGGTAACCAGCTCGGCAGCGGAATATTCCAAACCGAGCATAAGCAACAGGAGGATGACGCCGATCTCGCTTGAGAGGTGCGTGAACTCCTGCATCCCTTCGAGCTTGACGAGCCCGCCGGAGCCGAAAAACAGGCCGCCGACGAGGTACAGCGGGATAGGGGACATTCCGATCCGCCCGGCCAGCCGGGCCAGCAGGCCCAGGCAGAACACGACGGCCCCGAGTTCTATCAGGGTCAGTGCGAGCGGATCCATGCCGTTTAGCCGTTGCGCAGGATGGCGGCCGCTGTATCCAGGCCTTCTTGCGTTCCCACCGCAACGAGGAGATCGCCGGGGTGCAGGACGACGTCGGGGCCCGGCGAGGGGACCACCTCACCTTCGCGCATGATTGCCACGATCGACACACCGCTGCGGGTACGGATGCAGGCCTTGCCCATCGGCTGGTCGTGGAACGGAGATCCCACGCCGATAGAAAATTGCCGGGTCACGATCCCGGGGACCTCCCGGTGGGCTTCCGAGAGCTTCATCGCCAGACGCTGGCCGCCCAGGAGGTTGCCCAGGGCCGAGGCCTCATCGGCGGTCAGCGGGATGGATGCCTGGCAGGTGTCCGGATCGTCCCAGGTGGAGACAATGAGTTCCGTCTGGCCTTCGCGGTATTCAACGACGCCGATCCGGCGCCCCGAGGCGGTCATGAAGTCCTTGCGCCGGCCCAGGCCGGGGAGGTCAGTTTCATCCACGTTCATGCCACCAGCCTAGTGCGCGGTGCGGCTTTCCGCGCAGGTTCAGGCTTCGGGGACGACGGCGATTTCCACCTTCCCCGGCGGCCTGACCGGCAGCAGGACCAGGAGCCCGGCGAGCAGCACCACCATGATGCCGAGGATGCCCCAGCGCTGGGCTTCGCCGGCCGGCACGAGCGGGGCGGCGACGGCGATGCACAGGGTGAAGAGGGCCGGGGCGAGGAAGCTGACGGCCCGGCCCGTGGTGGCGTACAGGCCGAAGAGTTCGCCGGACTCTCCGTGCGGGGCGAGCCGGGCCAGGTAGGCGCGCGAGGAGGACTGCGCGGGCCCCACGAAGAGGCACAGGAACAGCCCGAAAACCCAGAATGTCGTGGTGCCGGCCCACTCCGTGCCGAAGAAGACATGGCTGCCGCTGCCGAGGACCAGGATCGTGGTGCCGGCAATCAGCAGGCCGATGAGGGAGCCGATTATGACGGCCTTCGGACCGATCCGGTCATCCAGGACTCCGCCCAGGATGGCGCCCACGGCGGCCACAACGTTGCCGAAGATGGCGAAGAAGATGACCTCCTTGAGTTCGAAGCCGAAGGTGCCGGCCGCGATGATCCCGCCGAAGGTGAACACGGCGGCAAGCCCGTCCCGGAAGATTGCGCTGGCCAGCAGGAAATAGATGGTGTGCGGGCTGGTCTTGTAGATCGCCCTGATCCGGCGCACCAGAAGGCCGTAGGAGGCCAGGAAGCCCAGTCCGGCGCCTTGTTTGGTCTTGGGCAGTTCCGGGACGGCGAACAGCACCGGCAGGGCAAAGATGACAAACCACAAGGCGGAGAACACGGCCACGAGGCGGATGTTCAGGCTGTCCTCGGTGGAGGAACCGAACCAGTCGAAGCTGGGCTGGACGAAGAGCTGAAGCACCATGAGCAGCGCCACGATGCCGCCGAGGTAGCCCATGCCCCAGCCGAAGCCGCTGACCTTGCCGATGTTCTTCGGGGTGGAGACCTGCGCCAGCATGGCGTTGTAGTTGACGCCCGCGAACTCGAAGAACACATTGCCCAGCGCAATCAGCGTCACGCCCAGCAGCAGGAATTCCGGGCGCGGGAAGACAAAGAAGCAAAGACCGGTCAGGAGTGCGACGGCGGCCGTGTTGACGCCCAGCCACAGCCTGCGGCGCCCGCCGGCGTCGGACCGCTGCCCGGTGACCGGCGCCAGCAGGGCGATGGCGGCGCCGGCGATGGCCAGCGCCCCGCCGAGGACGGCGGAGGCCTGGTCCTCGCCGCCGAATGCCCTGGACGTCAGGTAGACCGTGAAGACAAAGGTGGTCATGACGGCGTTGAAGGCTGCGGAACCCCAGTCCCAGGCGGCCCAGGCAAGGACCCGCCCCTTGTTGGTGGCCTGGCTTCCCGATTCAAGGTCCGAGGACGGTCGTATGGCCTCTGGGGCGGGGGCGGAGTTCATAGCGTGAATAGTATCCGCCGGCGGCGAACTCCGGCAGAACAAACCGGGTAGTTTGAGGGACGCCGGGTGGAGGGCCGGGGGAAAAGAATTTGTCGACGCTTGGTAAACTGTCCGCACTGAACCTAACGAATACCCGCCTGTCCCAACTTTGTGACGGGCGGACTTTTTGACACACGCATTCCTGACGTTGCGGAGATACCAGTGATCACAGTCCTTGCCGCGCACCTTGCGGTGGCTGCTGTGGCGCCGTTTATCTTCCGGAGATTCGGCCGCAAGTCGTTCTACGCCCTCGCCGCGGTCCCCGCCGGTGCGTTCATCTGGCTCATCCTGCAGCACGGCGCCGTCTACGCGGACACCGGAACTGCCGGCGCCACGGCGGAGGTGCTGCCGTGGATCCCCGACCTCAGACTCGAGCTCGCCTTCCGGATGGATGCTCTGGCCTGGGTAATGTCGCTGCTCGTCCTGGGGGTTGGCGCGCTGGTGCTCGCCTACTGCGCCCACTACTTCAAGGACAAGGACGACTATCTGGGCGGATTCGGCGCCCAGCTGCTGGCCTTCGCCGGAGCCATGTTCGGCCTGGTCACTGCCGATGATCTGCTCCTAATGTTCATCTTCTGGGAACTGACGACCGTCCTGTCCTACCTGCTGATCGGCTACGCCCGGACCCGGCTGGCTGCACGCCGCTCGGCGCTCCAGGCCCTCATGGTGACCACCGCCGGCGGCCTGGCGATGCTCGTGGGCCTGATCATGCTGGGCTTCAGCGCAGGAACCTACCGGATCTCCGCCATCCTGGAGCTGGCCCCCACTCTGGTTAACGGACCCGCCGGGGCGGCCGTCGGCGCCGCCGTCGTCCTGATCCTGACCGGTGCCATCACGAAGTCCGCGCTTGTCCCGTTCCACTTCTGGCTCCCGGGCGCCATGGCCGCCCCCACCCCGGTGAGCGCCTACCTGCACGCCGCGGCGATGGTGAAGGCCGGCATCTACCTCGTGGCGCGGCTCGCCCCGGGCTTCGCCGAAACGGCGTTCTGGCTCCCCGTGGTGCTGGGCCTGGGGCTGGCTACCATGCTGGTGGGCGGCTACCGCGCCCTCCGCCAGACGGACATCAAGCTCATCCTGGCCTACGGCACCGTCAGCCAGCTCGGCTTCCTGACCATGGTGGTGGGGCTCGGCAAACCCGACGCGGCACTCGCCGGCCTTGCCCTGCTCCTGGCGCACGGGTTGTTCAAGGCCACGCTCTTCCTCGTGGTGGGCATCATCGACCACCAGGCCGGCACCCGCGACATCCGCAAGCTCTCCGGCGTCTACGGCTCCTCCCCGGCGCTGGCGGTCGTGGCCGCGATTGGTGCCGCCTCGATGGCCGGTCTCCCGCCGCTGGCCGGCTTCGTCGCCAAGGAATCGGTCTTCGAGGCCTTTGTCCACTACGCCGCCGACCCCACCGCGGGGCCGTGGGGCATGGTGGTCCTGATCGGGCTGGTCCTGGGTTCCGTCCTCACCTTCGCCTACAGCGCACGGTTCATGTGGGGCGCCTTCGCGGTCAAACCCGGCGTCGGGAACACCCCGTTTAAGCCGATCACGCCGGCCTTCCTCGCAGCCCCGGCCATCCTGAGCGTCCTGACCATCGGCTACGGCGTCTGGCCGGCCCCCGTGGACGGCTGGATCCAGCCGTACGCAGCACTCTTTTCGAGCAGCCCGGCGAGCGGCCCGGCGGCCGACGGCGGCGCCACGGGCTACCTGGCGCTGTGGCACGGTTTCACGCCGGCGCTGGGGTTGACCGCCCTCACCTTCGCCCTGGGCCTGGCCATGTTCTACGGCCGGAACGCCGTCGCCAGGGCGCAGGGCCTGGTTCCCGGCTGGATCGACGGCGACCGGAGCTACCAGCTGGCCATCGGCGCCCTCGACGATGCCGCTGTCTGGGTCACCGGCCGGACCCAGCGGGGTTCGCTGTTCTTCTACCTCTCCGTCATCCTTACCGTGGCGTTCGTCCTGCCGCTCACCGCGCTGGTGCTCGCCAACAAGCCGCTCCCCGAGGACGTCTACTTCATCGACCCGAGCTCCCCGCTGCAGATTGTGGTCGGCGCCGGAATCGTGATTGGGGCACTCGCCGCAGTCCGGGCCAACAAGCGTTTCCTGGCCGTGCTGATGGTCTCCGTGACCGGCTACGGCATCGCCCTGATGTTCGCCCTGCAGGGCGCCCCGGACCTCGCATTGACCCAGATGCTCGTGGAAACCATCATCCTGGTGGCGTTCGTTCTCGCGATGCGCAGCCTCCCTGCCGAGCTGCGGGACCGCACCGGCGGAAAGTACCGCGTGGCCCGCGTGATCATCGGCGCCGCCTTCGGCGTCACGATGATCTTCGTCGCCATCTACGCCCTCGGCGCCCGCGTGGCGGAGCCCGTCTCGCTGGAGTTCCCGAGGCTGGCCTACGAGGGCGGCGGGGGACTGAACATCGTCAACGTGACACTGGTGGACATCCGGGCCTGGGACACCTTCGGCGAGATCTCCGTCCTGGCCCTGGCCGCGACGGGCGTGGCGAGCCTCATCTTCGTGCGGGGCCGCGGGGACCGCATCCGCTCCTCGTCCACCGTGGACGAAGGGACAGTAGGCCGCCGCACCGCCGCCCGGGGCAACACCCGCGACGACGCGGCACTGGCCATGAGCCGCCGCTTCGCCGCCCCCGGCCGTGACGCCTGGCTCGTGGCCGGGCGGACCATGGCGCCGGAACGCCGCTCGATCATTTTCGAGGTGGTCACCCGGCTGATCTTCCATTCCATGATCGTCTTCTCCATCTATCTCCTCCTGGCCGGCCACAACCTGCCCGGCGGAGGTTTCGCCGGCGGCCTCACGGCCGGGCTGGCGCTGACCCTGCGCTACCTCGCCGGCGGCCGCTACGAACTGCGCGAAGCCACCCCGATCAGCGCCGGAACCCTGCTGGGCATCGGACTCGCGACGGCGGCCGCCTCCGGCGTAACGCCCCTGTTGCTGGGCGGCCAGGTGTTCCAGAGTGCCATCATCGGGCTCTGGCTGCCGGTGTTCGGGGACATCAAGTTCGTCACCTCGACGCTCTTCGACATCGGCGTCTACATCGTGGTCGTTGGCCTGGTGCTGGACGTGCTCCGCAGCCTCGGCGCGGAAATCGACGAGCACTTCGAGGAGCAGCCGGCGGAACCGTCCGAAGAGCAGCAGAGCGGCGCGGGCCGCTTCCAGGGGGCCGGCGCGGAAACTACTGCCAGGGGAAAAGCATGAGCGTCAACCTGACCCTGCTGACCGTCATGGGAGCCCTGTACGCGTGCGGCATCTACCTGATCCTGGAGCGCAGCCTGACCCGGGTCCTGCTGGGCCTTATGCTGCTGGCCAATGCCACCAATCTGCTGATCCTCGCCACCGGCGGCTACGCCGGGCTGGCGCCGATGTTCGGCAAGGACACCGATCCGAGGGACTACAACGATCCGCTGCCGCAGGCGCTGATCCTCACCTCGATCGTGATCTCATTCGCCGTCACCGCGTTTATGCTCGGCATGATCTACCGGACTTGGGTCCTGGCCCGCCAGGACGAGATCCAGGACGACGCCGAGGACCGGCGGGTGGCGAAGACGCCCAGCTTCGACATTGAGGACGACTCCGTGATCCCGGTGGAGACCTCCGAGTTCCCGCTCACGATGATCGGCTCGGACAGCCAGGCGGTCTCCGATGTTCCATCCGGGACCGCCACCGTCAAGGTAGGCGACCGGAAGCTCGACGCCGGGGAGGCTGCCTCGGAGGAGCAGCCCGGTTCCCTGAAGGTCATTCCCCCCGGACAGGAAGGAGGGGACAAGTGAATATCGCCAGCTTCGCCCCGCTCGCCGTCGTACTTCCCATCCTGGGCGCCGCCCTGACCTTCCTGCTGATACGGCACCCCCGGGCCCAGCGGACCGTCAGCATCGCGCTGCTGTCCCTGACGCTGCTGCTTGAATGCCTGCTGCTCGCCTCCGTCTGGCAAGGCGGCACGGAGGCGGTCAACATCGGCGGCTGGCTGCCGCCCTGGGGCATCGTGATGGTGGTGGACCAGTTCTCCTCGCTGATGCTGGTGGTCTCCTCCGCCGTGAGCCTCGCCGTGCTGGTGTACGCCACGGGGCAGGGCATGGCCGACGGCGACCGGGACGCGCCGGTTTCGATCTTCCACCCGACCTATCTGATCCTGGTGGCCGGGGTGTCCAACGCCTTCCTGTCCGGGGACCTGTTTAACCTCTACGTGGGGTTCGAGATCCTCCTGACGGCCAGTTACGTGCTGATGACCCTCGGCGGGACCGGCCCGCGGATCCGCGCAGGCGTGACCTATGTGGTGGTTTCGGTGGTCTCCTCGGTGCTGTTCCTGATCGCGATCGCGATGATCTACGGCGCCACCGGAACCATCAACATGGCTGACCTGGCCATCAAGCTGGCCGACCTGGACCAGGGCACACGCACCCTGCTGCACGTGATGCTGCTGGTGGCCTTCGGCATCAAGGCAGCTGTGTTCCCGCTGTCCTTCTGGCTTCCCGACTCGTATCCGACGGCCCCGGCGCCCGTCACCGCGGTGTTCGCCGGGCTGCTGACGAAGGTGGGCGTCTACGCGATGGTCCGCACCGAAACGCTGCTCTTCCCGGGGGACACGCTCAACTCCCCGCTGATGGTGGCCGCGCTGTTGACCATGCTGGTCGGCATTCTGGGCGCCCTGGCCCAGAGCGACATCAAGCGGCTGCTGTCCTTTACGCTGGTCAGCCATATCGGCTACATGGTGTTCGGGCTGGCCATGTCCTCGGCGGCCGGCCTCGGCGCCGCCGTCTTCTATGTGGCGCACCACATCACCATCCAGACCAGCCTTTTCCTGGTGACCGGCCTGATTGAACGCCGCGGCGGAAGTTCCTCAGTGGACCGTGTGGCCGGGCTGGCCAAGCTGAGCCCGCTGCTGGCCGTGCTGTTCTTTATCCCGGCCATGAACCTGGCCGGGATCCCGCCGTTCTCCGGCTTCCTGGGCAAACTCGGCCTGCTGCAGGCCGGCGTCGAGCTCGGCACGCCGCTGGCGTTCGCGCTGGTGGTCGGCGGAGTGGTAACCAGCCTGCTGACCCTACTTGCCGTCGCGAGGGTCTGGAACCGTGCGTTCTGGCGCAAGCCCGAGGACGCGGAACACCCCGATCCGGTGCTGCTGGCCGCTCCCGGGGACGCAGCCACGGGGGACCGGGCCGGCAAGAGCAACGTCACCCTGTTGCCGCGGACCATGGTGGGCTCCACCCTGGGGCTGGTGATCTTCGGCGTCGCGCTGACGGTGTTCGCCGGTCCGCTGTTCCGGGTGGCGGAGCAGTCCGCCGGGGAGATGCTGGACCGGACGGCCTACATCGAGGCCGTGCTCGGCGAGGATGCACCCGTGCCCGCATTGTCGCAGCCGCAGCCGCAGCCTCTGCCGCAGCCTCCGGGGGGCGGCAAATGAGCCGGAAACGGATCTCGCTGCGCCAGGAACTGCCCCTGCTGGTCTGGCTGGTGATCGTCTGGTGCGCCCTCTGGCAGGACTTCCGCCCGGGCAACCTGCTCTTCGGCTCCCTTGTCGCCGTCGTGGTGGCCAGGCTGTTCTACCTGCCCCCGGTGGAACTCGGCGGCCGCTTCAACGTGCTGCGGGCCCTGCCCTTTGCCGTGCTCTTCCTCGGCAGGGTCGTGGCAGCGAGCTTCCAGGTCCTGTACCTCGCCGTAGCCAAGGGGCCCGCGGTGATCAGCGCCGTCGTCGCCGTCCCGCTGCGGAGCCACTCTGACCTGCTGGTGACCGCCACCGGACACGTGATCTCGCTCATCCCCGGCTCACTGGTGGTGGACGTGGACCGGTCCACCTCCACGCTGTACATCCACGGCATCAACGTCCGTGATGCCACGGATGCCGCCAAACTCCGCAAGGACGTCCGCGACACCGAGGCCGGGCTGATCCGGATCATGGGCACTCGGGCCGAACTTTCCGCACTGAAACAGGAGGTGGGCGCATGATGCAGCTTGTCCTGACCATCACCTCGGTGGTGCTGTCCCTGGCCGCAGCGGGCGCCATCATCCGGATCTCGCGGGGCCCTTCGCTGCTGGACCGGGTGCTGGCGGCCGACGTGCTGCTCGCCATCCTGGGCGCGGCGCTGTGCATCGACATGGCCGCCAACCGGCACCTGAACAACCTGATGCTGGTGGTGGCCGTGTCCATCATCGGGTTCATCGGATCCGTGACCGTTGCCAGGTTCGTGGCCGACCGGCGGGAGCACGCCCGTGAATCCTGAAACCTTCTCCGGCGACACCGTGATTGACGCCGTCTCGGCCGTCTTTATGGTCCTCGGAGCGCTGATGTCCCTGGCGGCGGCCGTGGGCCTGCTGCGCTTCCCGGACCTCATGAGCCGGATGCACGCCGCCACCAAGCCGCAGGTGCTGGGACTGTTCCTGCTGCTCGCCGCCGTCGGGCTGCAGATGCGCACCTGGTGGGTGTGGCCGGTGCTCGTGGTGGCCTGGATCTTCCAGCTGCTGACCGTGCCGGTCTCCGCCCATATGGTGGGCCGGGCCGGCTACCGCACCAAACACCTGCACCGTGAACTGCTGAGCAGTGATGAGCTGGAGGCCGTAGTGCAGCACGCGGCGAAGAAGCGCCGATTTACGGACGACGGCGGCGCGGCTGCCGGCGACTGGTGATTGGGTCCGGGGTACCCACCAGCTGGACCACCGGCGCCCAGGGACCGGGTTGTTAGACGATGTCCCGGGACTTGGCGAAGCGGGTGACGGCGCGCTGGGTGCCACGGTTTGCGAGGACCTGGATGATGGCGCTGACCGAGGCGGAGATCAGCGCGAAGGTCAGGGCCGAACGCAGCGTGGTGGGAATGTCGTCGTCGTGGCCCTTGGGCGGCTTGTTGCCGGTGGACTTCTCCCACACGGTGTCGACGAGTTTGGTGCCGACGAAGCCGGCCAGCAGGCTGATGCCGGTGCCGAGCAGTTTGATGAAAATGTTCATTCTTGGCAACTCCTTGCGGGAGGAAACAGGGCTTCCCCTAGCCTAGCGTTCCCGGCCGGGCGCCGGACACCTTAGCCTGGCGGCGTTGTGTGGCCGAGGATTTCCGACAGGGCTTCCACCACCAGGTCATGGTCCGCTTTCTGCGGCAAGCCAGACACCGTGACCGTGGCAACGGCCCCGGTTCCGCGCACATAGATGGGGAAGGCGCCGCCGTGGGCCGCGAACACCTGCTGGTCGAACCAGGCGCTGTCCTCGATCCTCCCGCCGGCCGCCCGGGCCCGAAGACCCACGAGCAGGGACGGGACTTCGTAGCGTACGGCCGTGCGCTGCTTGGCCCTGATCCAGCGTTCGTTGTCCGGGGTGGCGCCCGCCAGCGCTGCGTGGAAGAGCACCTGCTCACCTTTGGTGATGTCCACGGCGATGGGGTGCGAGCGTTGCCGGCCGAGCTCCACCAGGAGAATCCCGAGGTCCAGGGCATCGTCGTTGCTGAACGACTGGAATTGCAGCTCGTCGATTTCGGCCAGGATCCGGCCGATAAGCGCCGCCAGGGATCCGGGCGGCTGCGGTTCCGCGGAGTCCGGGTCGTAGCCGGTGGAAGACTCTGGTGCGTTGGTCATGTGGTTCAGCCTCCGATAATTCGCCGCCGTTGGCTAGTGGGCATTTTCGTTGATCTGGCCGGACGCAGGTGGTCGTTGGCGGCGCTCCTTCCCGGTTACCTGCCGCCACAGCTCCCATCGGCCCGGGAAAGGCCCGGATTCCCGCGGGCTTGTGGCGCCGGGCGCCGAAGTAACTGGGCAGGAACGTCGCGGCCCGTCGCGTTGGGCTCGTCCGGTCAGGCGTTGGGCGGGTCCGGCGGCGTGGAATCTGGCGTCGCCAAGGGGGACATGCCCATTCTTCGCTCCCGGGCCTGGGCATAGTGACGCTCTGTCCATCCGCTGGCCCCGGCGCGGAGCATGTCCCTGAGCCGTGTCCTCCCAGCCCCAGGGCCAAGCCCCCGACGAACCAACGAAATGGCCACCTGCCCTGCCGGCTCTTCGAATCGGGGCGGCGTGCCGGGTGTAAACTGGGGAACGCCCATCAGGGCGATCTTAAATACGACAGGGGAGCGCCGCCGTCGGGCATCACTGGAGAAATCCAGCGGAACCGCAGGTGGGCGCTGAGAGTGCGGACAGCCGCAGACCCTCGAACCTGATCCGGTTAGTACCGGCGCAAGGGAGTCGAGTTCTCAGAGTGCCCGGCGGGGCGGCGGAAGCCGCGGCCCCGCCGGAGCACCCTCCCCTCCTGTTCCTCAGGAGGACGACATGACTGATACATCTGCAGCGCAAGGTTCTGCCCGCAAGGCACTCACCCGGCCCGGTTACAGCTGGCGAGTGGTGGATATTGTGGTGGCCGCGTTGATCGCGGTGGCCGGCGGCGTGATCTTCTGGGCCTGGTCCCAGGGCGCCAACGTTATTTCCGCACCCGTCAACGCGTTCTACCCGCCGCTGACCGGGCTCTACGCCGGCGGCTGGATGATCCCGGCGGTGCTGGGCATGCTTATCATCCGCAAGCCGGGCGCTGCCCTGTTCTGTGAAACCGTGGCCGCTACCGGCGAGCTCATCATGGGCTCGCAGTATGGAGTCACGGTGCTGATCTCCGGCCTCCTGCAGGGCCTCGGCGCGGAGCTGGTGTTCGCCGCAGTGGTTTACAAGAAGTTCAACCTTCCCGTCTCGCTGCTGGCCGGTGCCGGCGCGGGCCTGTTCTGCGGACTCAACGATTCGTTCCTGCCCTGGGGTTGGAACATTGCCTACGCCGGCGGGGACAAGCTTGCCTACATCATTTTCACCGCCATCTCCGGGGCCCTGATCGCCGGCGGACTGTCCTGGCTCGCCACCCGCGGGCTGGCCAGGACCGGGGTGCTGGGCTCCTTCGCGTCCCGGAAGGCCGCATCGGAACCCGTCTTCTCCTGACGGCAGCACTCGACTGATGACATCCATTGACAGGGTCCGCCCGGCCGCGGTCAGCGCGCGCGGCTGGGGCTGGCGGCACGCCGGAAGAACCCAACCCGCCGTCAACGGCCTGGACCTGGACATCCGGCCCGGGGAACGCGTGCTGCTGCTGGGGCCCTCCGGCGCCGGCAAATCCACGCTGCTCCATGCCCTGGCGGGGGTGCTGGGCGATAGCTCCGCCGGTGCCACAGGGCGTGCCGGCGCCGCTGGCACTGGCGCTGGCGTTGGCCGTGCCGCCGGACGCGCGCCGGCGGACGCCGAGGACCCGGACGAGACCGGCAGCCTCCTGATCGACGGTGCCCCGCCGCGGGCACAGCGCGGCCGGGCCGGGCTGATGCAGCAGGATCCGGAGACCCAGGTGGTGCTCTCGCGCCTCGCCGACGATGTCGCGTTCGGTGCGGAGAACCTGTCCGTGCCCCGGGAGGAGATCTGGCGGAGGGTGGCGGAAGCGCTGGACGACGTCGGGCTGGGCCGGCTGCCGCCGGACCACCCGACGTCGTCGCTCTCCGGCGGGCAGAAGCAGCGCCTGGCGCTCGCCGGCATCCTGGCGATGCGCCCCGGGCTCATCCTGCTCGACGAGCCCACCGCAAACCTGGACCCCGCCGGTGTCCTGGAAGTCCGCGACGCAGTGGGACGCTGCCTCGACAAGACCGGGGCCACCCTGGTGGTGGTGGAGCACCGGGTCTCGATCTGGAAGGACCTCGTGGACCGGATCGTGGTCCTGCAGCCGGGATCAGCCACCGAGGCCGCCGTGCTGATCGACGGGCCGCCGGACCAGGTCCTGGCGCAGGCGCGGGACATGCTCATCGCTGCGGGCGTCTGGGTTCCGGGTTATGTGCCGCAGACCCGGGCACGCAGCACGGCCGTATCCGGCGGCTCCGGGGGCGGCTCCGCGGGGCAGCTGCTGCTCGCCGCCGAGGACCTGGCCGTCTCCCGCGGACGGCCCCGCCGGTCCGGGGTCCGCGGCGGGTTCCGCGCTATCGCGCCGGAACCTGTGCAGTCCGGCATCACGGCCCGGATCCGCGCCGGAGAAGCGCTGACCGTTACCGGGCCCAACGGCTCGGGGAAGTCCACGTTCGCCCTGACCCTGGCCGGTCTGCTCGCGCCGGTGTCCGGCACGGTGTCCGCCACGCCGGAACTGGGCGCAGGTGCCGGCACCGACCCCTACAAATGGAGGGCCCGGCAGCTGATCCCGCGGATCGGCACCGTGTTCCAGGAGCCGGAGCACCAGTTCGTCACCGGCCGTGTGCTGGACGAACTGATGTTCGGCCCCCGTCACCTGGGCCGCGGCGAGGAACGGGTGGACGAACTGCTGGAACGCCTGCGGCTGACCAAGCTCGTGGACGCCAACCCCTACACCCTCTCCGGCGGCGAAAAACGGCGCCTCTCCGTGGCCACCGTGCTCGCCGCGCACCCGCGGGTGCTCGTCCTGGATGAGCCGACCTTCGGCCAGGACGCCAACACCTGGGCCGAGCTTGCCTCCTTCCTCGCCGAACTTCTCGACGCCGGCACCGCGGTGGTGTCCGTGACGCACGATGCGGATTTCACCGACGTCCTGGGCGGCACCGAGCTCAGACTCCGCGCCGCTGAGCGCGACGAACCCGGGCACCTCGAACCGGGAAAGGTGGGCGCACCGTGAGGGAGGAACAGACCCTGCGCGGCAACCACGCCCTGCTGGCCCGAGCCAACCCGCTGGCGAAGTTCGCCGCCGTCGTGCTCATCACGATGGTCCTGGCGCTGTCCATCGACTGGGTGTCCGCCTCAGTGGCGCTCATTCTCGAGCTGGCGCTTTTTCCGCTGGCCGGGCTGACTCTCGGCCTGCTCTGGCAGCGCGGCTGGCCGCTGGTCCTGGCGGCGGCGCTGGGCGGTTGGAGCACCACGATCCTGGCGCCGGATTCCGGTGTCATACTGCTCGACGCCGGGATCTGGTCCATCAGCGAAGGATCCCTCGAGCTGGGGCTGGGTTTTATGCTCCGCGGACTGGCGATAGCACTGCCGGCCGTGCTGCTGATGAGCTGCACCGACCCCACGGACCTCGCCGACGCCCTGGCACAGAAGGCGAAATTGCCACACCGCTTTGTGCTGGGCACCCTGGCAGCCATGCGGCTCGTGGGGCTCATGGCCGAGGAATGGCACACCATCGGCATGGCCCGCCGTGCCCGCGGCGTGGGCTCCCACGGGAATCCGGTGCAGCGGCTCCGGGCCACGCTGGGGCAGAGCTTCGGGCTGCTGGTCCAGGCGGTCCGGCGTGCCACCCGGCTGGCGGTCACCATGGAGGCACGAGGGTTCGGCGGCTCACAGCGGACGTGGGCGCGGAAATCGGTCTACAGCATCCTTGACGTGTGGGTGCTGCTGGGCGGGCTGGGGATCGCCGTGGCCGCCGTCGCCGCGGCGCTGGGGGCCGGGACCTGGAACATGGTTTTCCTCGCGCGGCAGTAGCGGGCAGTATCGCACAGTACGGATATTCCTGCGAGTTTAACGCCATTCCGGCGGTAATCCCCGGGGTGAATAACTCATCCGTGATATTTTTTTGTGATGACTCAACAGACTGCTGAACATGTAGGCGTGCTGCTCCGCGATGCCCGCGGCCAGAAAGGCTGGACCCAGGGACAGCTCGCCGCCGAGCTGGGAACCAGCCAGAGCGCCATCGCCAGGATGGAACAGGGCAAGCAGAATCTGAGCCTGAAAATGATCCAGCGGCTCGAGACCATCTTCGGCCGCACCATCGTCAAGGTGGGCCGCCCGGCCATGACCCACCTCCGGGTGGAGGGCGGCCGCAGCCTCTCCGGCGCCGTCGACGTCAACAGCAGCAAGAACGCCGGCGTCGCCCTGCTTTGCGCCAGCCTGATCAACCGCGGCACCACGACGCTGCGCCGGCTGGCCCGGATCGAAGAGGTCAACCGGATCGTGGAGGTGCTGACCAGCATCGGCGTCGAATGCACCTGGCTCAACGCCAGCGATCTGCAGATCCGCCGCCCCGCCGTCCTGGACCTCGGCTCCATGGACGTGGAAGCTGCCCGCCGTACCCGCAGCGTAATTATGCTGCTGGGTCCCTTGCTGGACGAATCCAGCGAATACCGGCTGCCCTACGCGGGCGGCTGCGACCTCGGCACCCGCACCGTGCAGCCGCACATGCAGGCGCTGCGCCAGTTCGGCCTGAGCGTGGACGCCAAGTCCGGCTTCTACGCGGTGCAGGCACCGCCGTCGGACGGACTTGACCGCTCCTTCGTGCTCGGCGAACGCGGTGACACCGTCACGGAGAACGCCATCATGGCCGCCGCCCACCGCTGCGGCACCACGATCATCCGCAACGCCAGCCCCAACTATATGGTCCAGGACCTCTGCTTCTACCTGCAGATGCTCGGTGTGCAGATCGACGGTGTGGGAACCACCACCCTGAAGATCACCGGCCGGCCCTCGATCGAGGTCGACATCGAGTACTTCCCGTCCGAGGACCCGATCGAGGCGATGAGCCTCATCACGGCTGGCATTGTGACGGACTCGGAAGTCACCATCCGCCGCGTCCCCATCGAGTTCATGGAAATCGAACTCGCGACGCTGGAGCAGATGGGCCAGCGGCTTGAGGTCTCCGGCGAGTACCTGGCCCGCAACGGCCGCACCAGGCTGGTGGACGTCACCACCAAGCCGTCTGCACTGCACGCGCCGGAGGACAAGATCCACCCCATGCCGTTCCCCGGCCTGAACATCGATAACCTGCCGTTCTTCGCGGTCATCGCAGCCAATGCCACGGGCCAGACGATGATCCACGACTGGGTCTACGACAACCGCGCGATCTACCTCACCGAACTGAACAAGCTCGGCGCCCAGGTGCAGCTGCTGGACCCGCACCGGATCTACGTCAACGGCCCCACCAAGTGGCGCGCGGCCGAGGTGGGCTGCCCGCCCGCGCTCCGCCCCGCCGCCTGCCTGCTGCTGGCGATGCTCGCTGCCCGCGGCGTCTCCGAACTGCGGAACATCTACGTGATCGAGCGCGGCTACGAAGACCTGGCCGAGCGGCTGAACACCATCGGCGCGAAGATCGAGTACTTCCAGGACTGACCCGCGGCGCCCCACTGACCAAAGCAACGCGGGGTCACATCGCGCCCGTCCGGCGGCCCGGCATGGGCGCGGAGTGACCCCGCGTTGGGGTAGCGCGCTTGGGCCGGTCCTGACGCACAATAGATGCATGCGCACCTTCGGTGTGGAGGAAGAACTGCTGATCGTCGACCCGGGAACGGGGATGCCCCTTGCCCTGGCCGACGTTATGCTGCCCACGCTGGTCCCGCCAGGGCCGGACACCGGCCGGGAGGTGGCCGCCGGTGTGCCCAGGACTCCGGTCCATGAGGACGCCGGCTTCAGCTTCGAGCTCAAACTTGAACAGATTGAAACCCGGACGCAGCCGTGCCTGGACTACGCCGCACTCTTGCGGCAGGTCCTGCAGGGCCGCGCCCTGGCAGACCAGGCCGCCCGGGAACACGGCGCCCGCGTCGCGGCCCTGGCCACCTCGCCCCGGCGATCCGCGACCCACACCACGCCCAAACCGCGCTACATCGCCATGCAGGAGCGTTTCGGGGTGATCGTCCGGAACCAGCTGACCTGCGGCTTCCACGTCCATACCCTCGTGGAGTCGCCGGAGGAGGGCGTGGCGGTGATGGACCGGATCCGCGACAAGCTGGCCGTGCTGATAGCCCTCAGCGCGAACTCGCCCTACTGGAACGGCGCGGAGACAGGCTTTGAAAGCTACCGCACGCAGGCGTGGAACCGCTGGCCGGGCTCGGGGCCTACCATGATCTTCGGCAGCCTGCCGGTCTACCGGCGGTTAGTGACCAGGCTCGTGGACAGCGGCGTGCTGCTGGACGAGGGGATGATCTACTTCGACGCGAGGCTCTGCCGGCACCATCCCACCGTGGAGGTCCGGGTCGCGGATGTGTGCCTCCGGGCCAGGGACGCGGCGCTGCTCGCCGTGCTGGTGCGCGCGCTGGTGGAATCGGCCGCCCGGGAATGGGCCGACGGCGTCGAACCCGCCCCGGTGCCGACGCTGCTGCTGCGGATGGCGGCCTGGCAGGCCAGCAATTGCGGGCTGCGCGGGCAGCTGCTGGACTTCGGCACCTTCACCCCCGCCCCGGCGCCGGACGTCGTCCAGGCCCTCGTGGACTATCTGGCCCCCGTGCTGGCGGAGCAGGGCGAGCTCGAGCAGGTCCGGGCGGGCATCGCGCGGATCCTCAGTGAAGGGACCGGTTCCCAGCTGCAGCGCCGGCCGTTCGCGCACGGTGGACTCGCCGCCGTCGTGGCCCGGGCCGTGCAGCTGACCGGCGAGGGGGCCGGGACCGGGGATCCCGCGGAACAGGCCCCGGCCCTGGGCCGGGTGCGCCGGGCCTGACATCGCCGGGCCGAACAGCGCAGCGGGACATGCCCATTGTTCGCACCCGGGACTGGTCATAATGGCACTTTGTCCATCCGCTGGCTCCGGCGCGGGGCATGTCCCTTCGGGTCGGTGTCCAGTCCAGCGGGACATGCCCATTGTTCGCACCCGGGACCGGGCACAATGGCACTATGTCCATCTGCTGGCTCCGGCGCGGGGCATGTCCCAGAGTCCGGCCACCGCGCCCGGACCCCCGACGAACTAACGAGAATGCCCGCTAGACCTTCTTGAGCGCCTGGCCGAGGTCGCTGATCAGGTCATCGCTGTCTTCCAGTCCCACGGAGAGCCGCACGACGCCGTCGCTAAGCCCGATCGCCGCACGGCCATCCGGGCCCATGGCACGGTGTGTTGTTGTGGCGGGGTGGGTGATGAGGGACTTCGCGTCGCCCAGGTTGTTGGAGATATCGATGATGCGCAGCCCGTCCAGCAGGGCGAACGCGGCGTCCTTGGCGGTGCGGCCCGGCGACGGCGAGAGCTCAAGCGTGAGCACCGTGCCGCCGGCCTTCATCTGCTTCGCGGCCAGCCCGTACTGCGGGTGCGATTTCAGCAGCGGGTACTTCACCCAGCTCACCGCGGGCTGTCCCTCGAGCCATTCGGCCAGCCGCAGGGCCGACGCCGCGGAGTGGTTCACCCGCAGGGCCATGGTTTCCAGACCCTTGGTCAGCACCCAGGCGTTGAACGCGGAGAGCGCCGGGCCGGTGTGGCGCATGAGCTGCTTGACCGGGCCCCCGATGAATTCCCTGGTACCCAGGATGGCGCCGCCGAGCACCCGGCCCTGGCCGTCTATGTGTTTGGTGCCGGAGTAGACGATCACGTCCGCGCCGAGCTCCCCGCAGCGCTGCAGCAGGGGAGTGGCAAAGACATTGTCGACGACGACCGTGGCGCCGGCTGCGTGTGCCAGTTCGCTCACGGCGGCGATGTCCACGATTTCCTGCATCGGGTTCGACGGCGACTCGAAGAAGACCGCCGTCGTCGGCTCGGCCAGCGCGGCCTGCCATTGTGCCAGGTCCGGGCCGTCCACGAAGACCGTCTCCACGCCCCAGCGCGGCAGGATCTCGTTGAGGATCACGAAGCAGGAGCCGAAAAGTGAGCGGGCGGCCACCACACGGTCGCCCGCCGCCAGCAGCGCGCCGAGAGCGGTGAACACCGCGGACATCCCGGACGCCGTCGCAAAGCACGCCTCGGTGCCTTCGAGCAGCCGGAGCCGTTCCTGGAAGGTCGCCACAGAGGGGTTGCCGTAGCGGGAGTAGACGAAGCGCTCGTCCTCGCCGGTGAAGGCGCGTTCCGCTGCGGCGGCTGATTCGTAGACGAAACCGGAGTTAAGGAAGATCGGCTCGGTGGTTTCCTGGAAGCCGGTGCGGTCGAGTCCGCCGCGGACGGCCTGCGTGCCGGGACCCCAGCCGGCGGCGTCGGGATTGAAGGTCACCTAGTGCTTTCCGCGGATGGTGGGCAGGCCCCGGTTCTTCCAGCCGTTGACTGTCCGTCCGCCGTGCCGGTCCGGTTCGCCCTCGAAACCTTCGAGGACGTTGTACGAGGTGAAACCGGCCTCGGTGGCGGCCTCCGCGGCGGCGATGGAGCGCACGCCGGAACGGCAGAGAAATATCAGTTCGATGCCGTGACCTTCGGGTGCCTGCTGTTTCAGCTGGTCCACGAACTGTCTGTTGGGGATACCGCCGGCCAGGTTCCACTGGATGAACAGCGGGGCGTTCCGGGTGCCGTTCGCGGATGCGGTGTCCGGGACGCCGATGTGGGCCCATTCATCCTCGGTGCGGACGTCCACCAGGAGCGCGCCCGCCTCAAGCCTGGCCCAGGCTTCCTGCGGGCTGAGGTCCCCGGCGTACCTCACGCGTGGCCCTCGATGGTCTCTTCGTAGCCGAAACCGTCGCTGTCCAGATCCTCGACAGCGCTGGCGACGGCGGCGTCCGCGCTGGCGATTGCTGCCGGCAGCACCACAGCCTGGACAACAATGACGCTGCTGCCGTTGACGGTAGCGGAGGGGCTTCCGTGCAACACATAGCCCTCGGCCAGGGCAGCGGAGACGCGCTCGCAGAAAGCGCGGTCGTCTGGGCCGGTGAACAGGCGGTAGGCCAGCTTTTCCTCTTCGGTTGCGGCGGTTGCGGCAGTCGCGGCAGTTGCCGCGGGGGACGGGGCGGGTGCTGTGCTTGGCACGGCGGGGGCGGACGCGTCAGTCACGACGGATCTCCTTCTTTCACGCTTGCAGCTCGAATGGTCGATATGCCGAGTATTCACCTGAGGCACCCCGCCGCGAAAGGGAGGGTTGCCGACCGGCCAGTCAGGGCTTGGCGCCGGGTCTCATTACTCCCCAAAAACGTAACACTTACGACGCCGGCCCGCACCGCCGTCGTCGTCATGTTTAGTAACCGGACCGGTCCGTGACCTCATGGTGGTCCCTCGAGAAGCAGGTAGCTGCGCCGGACGGCAGTGGTGCCGGGGCGGGCGTTGCAAGTAGTGGCCACTCGTGTGCTCCCGGCCGGTGGCCGGTCTACTGGGAGGACAGGTCCGGCCGCATGGCCGGCAAGGTCTCAGATGCCTGTGAACCGCCGCTGCCGAAGAACCGGCAGCGGCGGGACGCAGTGGAGGGGGAACCATGGGTCCACGCATATTGGTCACCGGAGTAGGCAGCGCAGCCGGCCGCGCCGTCGCTGCGCAGTTGTCGGCCCGGGGAATTCCCGTTCTCGGCGCCGACAACCGCGACGTTCAGGGCCCCGACGGCGCCGAGACCGTCCGTATCCCGCCGCCTGGTGATCCGGACTGGGTCCCTGCGCTCCGCCGGCTCATCGACGCACGATCCCTCAATGTGGTCATTCCCACGCTCAGCGAGGAACTTCCGCACCTGGCCGCAGCCCGCGCCGGGTTCGCCGAGGGCATCCGGCTCATCGTCGCCGACCCTGGCCCGGTCGCCCTCGCCAACGACCGGCTCTT
Organism: Pseudarthrobacter sp. HLT1-7; assembly: GCF_059383435.1. Classification (NCBI taxonomy): domain Bacteria; kingdom Bacillati; phylum Actinomycetota; class Actinomycetes; order Micrococcales; family Micrococcaceae; genus Pseudarthrobacter; species Pseudarthrobacter sp. HLT1-7. The sequence goes on from NZ_JBWZCH010000012.1 coordinate 74,211, forward strand.
CACAGCCTGGACGCTGCACGCGGCCGGGATCCCCGTTCCCCGGTTCGGCGTGGCCAGCGACTTCGCCGCCGCTCCGGCGTCCCTGGCGGCACTGGGCGGTCCCGTCGTCCTGAAGCCGAGGTCGGCCCAGGCCGGTCACGGTGTTCAAGTTTTGGCCGAAGCCGGCGCGGTGGACTGGGGACTTTTGCCGGACGGCCAGATCGTCCAGGAGTTCATACCGGGAACGTCGTACCTCGCCATGGTCTTCGGCACACCCGTGCACAACGTCATGGCGCCAATCGCCGTCGTCGTCGAGCAGACCGGGCCGCGCAGCCCGGGCTCCGGAGGCGGGGACTCCGGAAGTACAGACTCCGGAAGCACAGACTTCGGAAGCGGGGATTCCGGCCGGCGGGTGGCGGCAGGCGAAGCCGCCGGGATCGGCAGGCTGGCCCTGGCTGCCGTCCGCGTGCTCGGCCTGACCGGGCCCGTGGACGTCGATATCCGGTGCCGTGCCGATGCGGCCCCGGTGGTGCTTGGCGTGAGTGCACATTTTGGGGCCAGCAGCGCGTCCGCGCCCGAGCTGCTCGACGCGGTTCTGGCTACTTTCCTCCTCCCGTCGTTCAACCCTGCGTCCTTCCGGCGGTGCCCGGCTGTCTACGCAAAAACGCTGGGCTGAGCCGGCCGTGGCGGCGGAGCACACCTGGCTGATGGCCCTCGGGCTGCCGGTCCTGGCCCTCGGGCTGGCACGAGTCCTTACCCTGGCACTTGCGGCCTGGTTCGAGGTCCGGGCCACCCGCCGACGGCGCAGCGGCCCGCCCGGCCTCTGGGCCCGGTGGCCCACGGTGTCCATCATTGTTCCGGCGCACAGCGAGGCGGCAGTGATTGCGAACTGCGTCCGGTCCGTCCAGGCGAGCAGGTATGAGCGGTACGAGCTGATCCTCGTGGACGACGGCTCCACCGACAACACCGCCGAGCTGATGGCGGGGTTCGCCGCGCAGGACGGACGGATCGTCGTCACGGCGCAGGCCCATGCCGGCACGGGTAGCGCCCTGAACCTGGGCATCCGTTACGCCACGGGGGAGATCCTCATGTTCCTGGCCGCGGACGCGGCCGTGACCCCGCGCACCATCGACCGGATGCTTCAAGGCTTCGAGGACCAGCGCACCGGGGCGGTCCGCGGCAGCGAGGGGACAACGGAGCCGACGTCGGGTCCGGCCCGGGTCCTGGACCTCATCCGCCGGCTGGGCAGCGGCACCACCTGGCGCGCACAGTCGGTGACCGGCGGCCTCCCCACCATGTCCGGGGGAATGACAGCTGTGCGCCACACCGTCATTGCCGAGGTGGGACCATTCCGCGAAGACACGGCGGAGGGTGACCTTGAGCTGGGCTGGCGGGTGCGCCAGGCCGGGTACCGGGTTGTATTTGCACCGCGCGCCCTGATCCAGAAGGCGGGGCCGTCGAATATGGGCGCGCTCTGGAGCCACCAGGTCCGCCGCGAACGGTCGCTTCTGCAGTCCCTGTGGATCCACAAGTCCGCGATAGGGGACCTGCGGCGGCGCGCCCTCGGTGACAGCCTCATGGCGGCGCTGTTGGTCACCGTCTTTGTGCCCGTGCTCCAGCTCGCGGGCCTGCTCACTTTGGCCTGTCTGGTGTCGCTGGGCTATGGCCGGCTCGGAGCAGATGCCTGGACGGTGCTGGGCGGCGTGGCGGTTTCCGCGACGCTGGGAGTCGCGGCGCTGGAGCTGGTGATCAACGGCTCGTGGGGGAAGCTGCGCCAGGTGTGGGTGTTCCCGCTTCTCCCGGTCTATGCCGTATACCGCGGTCTCGCGCTGCTGGCCGCTCTGGTGAAGGAGCTCAGCGTCCTGGCAGGGCGGCGGAGCGGCTCCGGGCGCGGGGCCGCAGGCCGGACAATCCGGAACCGAAAGCATGGGGCAACGCGGGGTCACCTACGGCCCATCCCGGGCCGCCGGATGGGCGCTATGTGACCCCGCGTTGCTCTAAATCGTGGTCATTCGATGGTGGCGTAGAGCGCGTTGAGCTCGGCCGTGAGCTGCCTGCGCAATTCCGGGGTGCCGATTTCCCTGCCGTCGATGTGGTTGACCGGGGCCAGCAGCCGGATGCTTGAGATCAGCCAGACGGCGTCGGCGTCGTACAGATCGTTCGGCTCCAGCGGCCCGTAGCCCAGCTCCCAGCCGGCGGCCTTGGCGGCTTTGAAGAGGGCGCCCTGCGAGGTGCCGGGCAGGATCCCGCTGTCCAGCTGCGGCGTGATGAGGCGCCGGACGGTGCGGACACCGCCGGCGCCGTCGTCGGAGGATTCCAGGTGGGCGAGCAGCACCGTGGACGTCGGGCCCTCCAGGACCCGGCCGTCCGCGGAGACGAAGATGACGTCGTCCGCACCTTGGGCGTGCGCATAGCGCAGCGCGGCCATGTTGACGGCATAGGAGAGCGTCTTGGCGCCCATCAGCAGCCAGGGGGCGCGCTCGCCGGCCTCGCTGTCGTAGCCGCGGTCCAGCAGGATGACGTCAATTCCGGTCTCTCGCTGGCGGCGCCCGGCGGCACCGGGAGCCGAAGCCTGGACCCAGCAGTTCGGTGTGTTGGTGCCCTCCACGCCGCGGGTCACGAGGAGCTTCACGGCCAGCTCGTCAGTGCCCCCGTCCGTGCCCGGTTCGGCGGAGGTGCGCGGGCCCCGGTACTCGATGATCGCGGTCTCGATCGCCCGGCGCCAGGCCTCCTGGGCAGGAATATCCAGCTCCAGCAGCCTTGCGGATCCGGCAAGGCGGTCCAGATGGGCCTGAAGCTTGCGGGGCTTCCCGCCGACCGCAAGGAGGGATTCGAAGACCCCGTCACCGCGCGTGGCACCCTGGTCAGTGACCATCAGCTGGGGTTTTGAGGCATCGGCAAGACGGCCGTTTTCGAACGCGGGATCCAAAAACACCAGAACCGTGAGGGGGCCGGGACCGGAGGCAGGAGAAGTCATGGCTTCAGCTTAGTGCGGCCGGCCACGGGATAAGATTTGCAGGTTGCCCGATTCGGAACTGTTCCGCGGGTCCTGGATTGGAGGGGTTCGCCTGTGCTGTGGCTATTTTCGCTGGCGGAAACACTCCCATCCTGGGCCATTCTCATCCTGACCCTGATCGACCTCGCCATCCGCGTGCTGGCGCTCGGCATCATCCCCGGAAACCGCCGGCCCACCACCGCGATGGCGTGGCTGCTGATCATCTTCTTCGTCCCTGCCGTGGGCGTGGTGCTGTTCCTGCTGTTCGGTAACTTCCGGCTGTCGCGGAAGCGCAGAGCGCAGCAGGATGCCGTGAACCGGCGGGTCCGCGCCGGCACGTCCGAGCTGGCGGATCTCGAAAGCCGGTACAGCGGTCCGGAATGGGTGGCGTCCGCCGCGGAACTGAATAAGACCCTGGGCTCGCTGCCCATGGTGGACGGGAACAGCGTGGAGCTGCTGCCCGGCTACACTGACTCGATCAAGGCGATGGCGGCGGCGGTCCGGGAGGCCAAGAGCTTCGTCAACGCGGAGTTCTACATCCTGAGCTCGGACCACTTCACGGACGATCTGCTGACCGCGATGGAAGAGGCCGCCGAGCGCGGCGTCGAAGTCCGGCTCCTGTTCGACCACCTCGGCACGCTGCGGATCCCGGGCTACCGCAAACTGATCGCCCGGCTCAAGGCCAGCAAAATCAGCTGGCGGCCCATGCTGCCGCTCCGGCCCGTGCGCGGGCAGTGGCGCCGGCCGGATCTGCGCAACCACCGCAAGATTATGGTGATCGACGGCGAGACCGCCTTCACCGGCTCGCAGAACCTGATCGAGCCGTCCTACAACAACCCCCGGCACCGCAAGGTGGGCCGCGAGTGGGTGGAGCTGATGGCCTGCCTCCGCGGCCCGATCGTCACCACCCTCAACGTGGTCTTCGCCACGGACTGGCTCAGCGAAACGGACGAGGCGCTCGAGGACCAGCTGGCGCACCGGCCCGAACCCCACGCCGGGGCGATCACGGCGCAGGTGGTCCCTAGCGGCCCCGGCTTCATCACCGAAAACAATCTGCGGCTCTTCAACACCCTGATCTACTCGGCGCAGCACAAGGTCTCTATCTGCAGCCCTTACTTCGTCCCGGACGACTCTTTGCTCTACGCCGTAACGACGGCGGCGCAACGCGGCGTCGACGTCGAACTGTTTGTCTCGGAAAAAGGCGACCAGCTCCTGGTCCACCACGCCCAGCAGTCCTACTACGAGGCCCTGCTCGAGGCCGGGGTGCGGATCTACCTGTACAAGGCGCCGTTCGTGCTGCACGCGAAGCACTTCACGATTGACGACGAAGTGGCAGTGCTCGGCTCGAGCAATATGGACATGCGCTCCTTTTCGCTGAACCTTGAGGTCTCGGTGATGGTCCTGGGCGAGGACATCGTCAAGCGGATCCGTGCCGTGGAGGACAACTACCGGGACATCTCGCGCGAACTTGTCCTCGATGACTGGATGAAGCGTCCCATGCTGGTCAAGTATGTGGACAACGTCGCGCGGCTGACCGCGACCCTGCAGTAGCCCGGCGCACTCTTCAGAGGCGTCAGCCGGGCGGGAACTGCGCGCCGAGCGCGGAGAGGACGCCGAAGGCCTTGGTCCGGATCTCCTGGTACTCCTCCTGCGGTGCGGAATCCGCCGTGATCGCCCCGCCGACGCCGAGGCTCAGTCCGGCCCCGCCGCCGGCCTGCTCCGTGACCACGAGGGTCCGGATCGCGACCGCGAGGTCGGTGGCGCCGTTGAGTGAGAAATAGCCGATCGCGCCCGAATAGATGCCGCGGGGTGCATCTTCGAGCCGGTCCAGAATGGCCATGGTACTGATCTTGGGGGCGCCCGTCATGGATCCGGCGGGGAAGCAGGCCGCGACGGCCTCGGCGCGCGGCGCACCGGGTCTGAGCCGCGCGTCGATGGTGCTGACCATCTGGTGGACGGTGGCGTAGCTTTCGATCGCGCACAGCCGGCTCACGGACACGGAGCCTGGCATGGCGAAATGGCTCAGGTCGTTGCGCAGCAGGTCCACGATCATGATGTTCTCGGCCCGGTCCTTGGGCGAGGATTCGAGGTCCCGCCGCAGCAGCCCGTCCCGTCCGGCGTCGGCGTCCCGGCCGCGCGTGCCCTTGATCGGCTCGGCCCGCATCCCGCCGTCGGCCGCGATCCGGAGGAAACGTTCCGGCGAAGTGCTGGCCACGGTGAGGTCCCCGAAGCGCAGATAGCTGGCAAACGGGGCGGGATTCCGCCGGCGCAGCGCCAGGTAGGCCTGCCAGGGGTCCAGTTCCCCCGGAATCAGAGGTGCCGTCAGGGCGGTGGTGAGGCAGACCTCGTAGCTGTTGCCCTCCGCGATCTCACGCTGGGCCTCGGTGATTTTGGCCTTGTACGAGACCTCCGAGTCGCGCGCGGCGAAGGCCGGCCCGGCATGTTCGACGGCAGGATGTACGACGGCGGCACGTTCGCCGGCAGGCACCGGTCGCGGCACCGCTTCGGCCGCCGCCACCGCGGCACGGGCTGTCGCCAGCCAGTCCCCGGCGTCGGCGGTGTCCAGTGCCAGCAGCCACACCGTTCGTTCCCGGTGGTCCAGCACGACGGCGCGGCCGGCGAAAATCAGGCAGGCATCCGGCGTGCCCGCGGTGACGTCGCTGCCGCCGGTCTCGCGCTTGAGCTCATAACCGAGGTAGCCGAGCCAGCCCAGAGTGAACTCGCAGGGGTAGCCTTCGGGCGCGCGCAGGGCCCGGCGTCCCCAGACGCCGTCCAGCCAGCGGAAAAACGGTCCCTCGGTTCTTACAGTGGAATTTCGGACGCCCACGCTGGTCTTCCCGGAACTGTGCCGGACAGCCTGGCCGAAGGGGCCGCCGTCGTCCGCCAGGATGCTGAAGCGGCTGCGTTCCGCGGCTTCGGGTGCCAGGCCGTAATGGGTTGGACCCGCCGGGTCCAGGGATGAGTCGAGCCACACCGCGTTCCGCGAGCGGCCGAAGAGCAGCTCAAAGAGCCGGGCGGCGTCCGGGACAGCGTCGATCCGTTCGGCCCGTAGCTGGAGGCCGCGGCGGGCCGCGAGCTCGGGCAGCAGCACCGGGGCCACGGCGGGCAGGTACTGGAGGGCCTGCAGCACCTCCCCGGGGGCGTCGGCGTCGGCGGTGTTGAGCACGTGCACATCGGCGTGGGCCGGAACGTCATCGGCGGCCAGCCACTCCTCCTCCTGGGCAGCCCACTGCTCCCAGAACGGTTCGTAGCTGTCGCCGTCGCGGGCCAGCGCCCTGCTGCGGCGGTCCTGCTCCGGCGCATCGGCCCAGATCACCGCGTCCACGAAGGGCCGGGCCGCTTCCGCAGCGGCGCCGACGCCTTCGACCAGGATGATCTCGGCCGGCCGGGTGGTGCGGGTCCCGCCGTCGTAGTGGTTGCTCCAGTCCCAGCTGACCCACTGGGCCGGCTCACCGCGGCGGAGCGGCGCCAGGACCGTGGAGGCGTAGCGTTCAATGCCGGCGGCAAGTCCGTTCCAGCCGGGGTAGATGTCCTCCAGATGGAAAAGTGAGACCTTGTGGTGCTCGCGGAGCCGTGCCGCCAGTTCGATCGCCAGGGTGGTCTTGCCTGCGCCCGAGCGTCCGTCAATGGCGATGATGACGGGTGCGGGACTCATGAAATAGAGCGTACCCGCTGCCCGGGCTGGTCCGGGATGTTACTGGCCCGGGCTGGCCCGGCCGCTGGCGTTGCGCCGGGAAGGACCCTGGCGGTGGGTGAACCGTCAGGGAAGCCGTGCCGCGGGCGGCGGGATTTGCCGCACGCGGACTGCGATGCCGGCGCAGAGGATGACGGCGAGGCCGCCGATGATGGTGGGCCAGGTCAAAGTCTCGCCCAGTAGGAGCCCGGCCCAGCAGATGCTCAGCACGGGCTGGATGAGTTGGATCTGGCTGACTTGGGCCATGGGGCCGATGGCCAGGCCGCGGTACCAGGCGAAGAAACCGAGGAACATGCTGACGACGCCGAGGTAGGCAAGGGCGGCCCACTGGACGGGCGTGCCCGACGGCGGTTGGTGGCCAGCGGAGAGCGCTGTCAGGAACACCATCAGGGGGGATGCGAGGACAAGCGCCCAGGACACGGTCTGCCAGGCGCCGAGCTCGCGTGCGAGCAGGCCACCTTCCGCGTAGCCGATGGCGGCGGCCACGACAGCGCCGAGGAGCAGCAGATCCGCCCAGCCCAGCTGCCCGAAGCCCCCGGACTGGGCGGAGGCGAAAACTGTTGCCGCCAGAGCGCCAATGGCGCTCGCAACCCAGAAGCCTGCCGGTGGACGCTCGCGGGCCCGGAGGACGGCGGCCGTTGCCGTCGCGGCCGGAAGCAGCGCGATGACGACGGCGCCGTGGGTGGCGGGCGCCGTCGTGAGCGCGAACGAGGTGAGCAACGGGAAGCCCACGACGATCCCGCCGGCGACCACCGCAAGCCGCGTCCACTGCACGCCCCGGGGCAGGCGCTGCCGCGTGAGTGCGAGGGCCAGGACTGCCAGGATCGCGGCCATGACCGCACGGGCGGAGCCGATGAACAACGGCGAGAGCCCCGCGACCGCCACCTTGGTGAACGGGACCGTGAACGAGAACGCCGCTACTCCCAGGAGGCCCCACCACAAGCCGTTGGGCTGCCGCGACGATATCGCTGGGCGAAAATGGATGGTAGCGCTACTCTTGTCTCTCATGAACCACGATAGCAGTTCGAAGGTTGCGACACGACTGCGGGAATGGATCGCCGGTGCCACGCCGGGGTCCCGTTTACCGTCCACACGGTCACTGGTTGCCGAGCACCGGGCCAGCCCGGTGACGGTGCAGAAAGCCCTGCAGGCGCTCACCGCACAGGGACTCATCGAGAGCCGGCCCGGCGTCGGGACCTTCGTGCGGGCCGTCCGGACCGCGCGCCCGTCAGACTACGGCTGGCAGACCGCGGCGCTGAGGTCACCACAGACGCCTCCGCGCTCGGCTTCCGCCGCGATGCGCAGCACAACGAACGATGTCATCGCCTTCCACTCCGGCTACCCGGACCGGGAACTCCTGCCGGAGCGCCTGGTGCGTGCGGCGCTCGCCCGGGCAGCCCGGAGCGGCGCGGCCTTGTCCCGCCCACCGGCACCGGGGCTTCCCGAGCTGCAGTCCTGGTTTGCGCACGAACTCGGCGCCTCGACGCCGGCGGGAATCGCCCCGCCAGCACCGGGCGACGTTGTTGTGCTGCCGGGAAGCCAGAGCGGACTCAGCTCCATCTTCAGGGCACTGGTGGGCCCGGGACAGCCCCTGCTCATGGAATCCCCGACCTACTGGGGGGCCATCCTCGCCGCCGTGCAGGCCGGCGTCCGCGTCATCCCGGTGCCCAGCGGACCCGACGGCCCCGACCCGGAAGAACTGGCCCGGGCCTTCGAAGAGTCCGGCGCACGGACGTTCTACGCACAACCCAACTACGCGAACCCCACGGGAGCGCAATGGACAGCCCGGCGGGGCGAACAGGTCCTGGACATTGTGCGCACGAACGGTGCGTTCCTGGTCGAAGACGACTGGGCGCACGACTTCGGCATAAACACCATGCCTGTGCCCATCGCAGCGCGCGACGATTCCGGCCACGTCGTATACCTTCGCTCGCTGACGAAGAGCGTATCCCCGGCCATCCGCGTCGCGGCGGTGATCGCCCGCGGCCCGGCGCTTGAACGCATCCTTGCCGACCGCGCAGCCGAGTCGATGTACGTCAGTGGCCTGCTCCAGGCCGCAGCACTCGATGTGGTCACCCAGCCCGCCTGGCAAACGCATCTGCGCAGCCTCCGCCACCAGCTCCAGTCACGGCGCGACCTTCTGGCCACCAGCCTGCGCGAGTACGCCCCGCAGGCACACATCGAACACATCCCGAAGGGAGGCCTCAACCTCTGGGCGCGCCTTCCCGACGGGACCGACCTGGAACAGCTGGGCCGCGACTGCGAGAGCGCCGGAGTCATCATCGCCGCCGGCACCGAATGGTTTCCGGCCGAACCCACGGGCCCGTTCCTCCGACTCAACTTCGCCGGACCCAACCCCGGCGCTTTCCGGGAAGGTGCGCGCATCCTGGGCCAGGCACTCGAACGCAACAGCCGCTGAATAGGTCACAATGGGTCTGCCTCATCCATGGCCCGCCGGTGGGCGGCCTGCACCTGAGAGGCGCCGTTGAAAGCTCGCCCGGGTGTCACCGGCCCGTGGGCGGGGCGGGGCGGGGGTAACGGGCGGGGCCCGAGGTTAGTGCATCAGTGCCAGCATGACCCCGACGGCGACGAACAGGACGCCGAAGCTACGGTTGAGCAGCCTCTGCCCGCGCGCGTCGTGGGTGAAGCGCTGGAAGGACTTGGCCGCGGCGGCGAAGAAGAACCACATGACCAGGACGTCGATAGCGACCACGGTCACGGACAGGATCAGGTACTGCGGGAGCAACGGTTCTGCCGGGCGGATGAACTGCGGCATAAAGGCCAGGAAGAACACGATCGCCTTGGGATTGAGCAGGTTCACCCAGAGTCCGCGCCGGAACATGGAAAACGCGGGCTCATTGCGCAGCGCGGCGGCCTTCTCCTGGTCCAGGTCCGGCTTGTGCCGGAATTGCTGGATACCCAGAAAGACGAGGTAGGCGGCCCCGGCGTAGCGGATGACGTTGAAGGCCACCGGCGAACTGGCCACGAGGACCCCGACGCCCAGGGCGACGATCAGGATGTGCACGATCAGTGCGGCCTGCTGGCCGAGGATGCCCCAGATGGAGCGGCGGAACCCCGAGTTCAGCGAGTTGCTCATGGTGTTGATGGCGCCCGCGCCGGGAGTGAAGCTGATCAGGACGCCGGCGCCCGCGAGGGCCAGCCACAGGGAGGGTTGCACCGATTCAGTGTACGGACTTCAATGTACGGACGACGGCGGGGGTCCGGCAAAGTTCTGTTTCCCGCAGACCGCAGGGTGCTGGCGGACCACCTGCGGAGCAAAACCTTCCGGTCGGTTGTTCAGTTCTCGGGGCGCAAAGTGGAACTCCGCCGCGAGGGCTTCACCATGCATAACGTCGCGCGGACGCAACTTGCCAAGTGCATCGGCTGGGGCTCGGACGACTGTTCTGGACATTTTATCCACATTACATTTTGTCCACATTTCTGCCCACCCGGGGATCGCTGAGGAACCGAGCCGCCGTCGCCGGGCGGACTCCAGCGACAGACGTTAGCTCAGCTGCCGATAGCCGGAGCAAGGCTCTGATTCCGCCGAAATCGACCAACATGGCCTGCGCCAAGGCCAGCACATTGACACCGGGCCTGCCGGCCCGAGCAAGATCGCCACTAACTCAGTATCACTCAGTGCTGCAGCGCCGAGCCGGAGGAGCCGCTCCCTGGGTCGTTCGCCGACAGGGAGATCCGCCATGCGAACAAGCTCAGCCACACTGGCCAAGCCTTGAATGAGACCAGTGGAACATGGTCCTTGGAAGGTCGTCGTGCCCCGGGTACTGGTCGAAGTAGGATCGCGCATGAGCTGACATATAGCCCGTTTCGTCGATGGCGAAGTGGCCGATCAGCTGCATGCCCCGGTCGGCTGCCTCCGATTCCAGTGCGCGTGCCTCGTCCAGGATGGGCTCAGAACAGTGGTACTCGCTGAATCTGCCAGGGTGGGCGATGGCAAAGTACCTGGTGTATTCCGCATCCAGCGCCACCAGGACTGCATCGCGGAAGGGAGCCAGTGAGCCCGCAAAATCTTCTGCTACGACGTCGACGCTGCTCAGCCGCATTTCCGCGTCCACGCAGATCAGTACAAGCCTTGGCATAAGTTTGCCGCCCTGGACGATGAACGGGCGGGCGAGTATCTCGAAGTCAAAACCTGCTTGAATGATCATGTTCTGATCCTAGGAACCCCGCCGGCGGGGCTCCAGAGCCGGCAGCGGCTATGTGGATAACGGGCCGGGGAGCGCCTCAGGCCCGGGCGATCACCTCGCCGTTGGGAATCAGGAACCAGCCGTCGTCCGTGGAGCCCCAGCGGTGCCAGCCGGCGGAAATCCGGGCCAGGTCGGCGGCGTTGGCGAAGCCGTACTCGAGGGCCTGGTCCGCGAAGGCCGAGTGCAGCACCCGTTCGCCCCACACCCGGGCCTGCCACCGCCGCTGCTGCCCGGTGGCATAGTGCCAGTTGCTGCTTGAGGGGGCGACGTCAGTGAACCCGGCGGACTGTGCCCACGACACCAGACGGCGGCCTGCATCGGGCTCGGCCCCGTTGCGGCGGGCGATCCGCTGGTAAAGCTCCATCCATTCGTCCAGCTCGGGGATGGCCGGAAACCAGCTCATGCCGTGGAAGTCGGCGTCGCGCACGGCCACGATTCCGCCGGGCCGGGCGACGCGGCGCATCTCCCGCAGGGCAGCGACCGGGTCCGTGAGGTGCTGCATCACCTGGTGGGCATGCACGACGTCGAACGTCTCATCCGCGAAGTCGAGGTCGTAGATGTTGCCGGCGAGGAACTCGGCGTTCGGCACGCCGCGCCCGGCCGCGAGGGCAGTCGCCTGGCCGATTATCCCGGGGGAGCGGTCCAGCCCCGTGACTTTTCCGGGGGCGACTAGTCCGGCGAAATCGCACGTGATGCTGCCCGGACCGCAGCCGACGTCGAGCACGGAAACCCCGGTGGTGAGGTACGGGATCACAAACGCCGCGGAGTTCTCCGCCGTCCGGGAGGCGTGCGCGCGGACCACCGACTCGTGGTGGCCGTGGCTGTACACATCTTCGGGCTGCTGCGCACTCATGGTGAAACGCTACCGCCGGGCCCGGCGAACCGACAGCTATGGCGAGTCTTTGGGGGGCGGCGAGTCCTGCGGCGCGTCCTGTACCGCCGCCTGGGCTGCCTCCTCCGCTGCGCTGATGGTCGCCTCGGTCATGGCCGTCATGAAGCGGGTGGCGATCTCAAGCTCCTCGGGCGTGAACCCTGCCATCGCGGCCCCCATATGGCGGGCCAGCGGGAAGAACATGGCGCCGCCGTCGCGGAAGGCCTTCGGCGTCATGTGTAATTGGACCTGCCTGCGGTCGGACCCCTTGCGTTCACGGAGAACATGCCCGGAGCTGTGCAGCCGGTCGATTAGGGCGGTGGTCGCAGGCGAGCTAAGGTTCAGCTCCTTCCGGAGCACGCCGGGGGTAACAATCTTGTTCCCGGCGGCGTACTTCATGATCACGGCCAGGGCATTGAGATCGGTCCGGTGCATGTCGTTGCGGCCGCCGGCGGAATCGACGTAGCGGTTGGCTTCGAGGGTGAATTCCTGGAGGATCCGCACCAGCGGCGGGGGACCGCCGGGGCCGGGGCGCCCGGATGCTTCAGCTGACACTCGGACTCCTTTCCTTCCCTGGACCACGGCCTTCGGGAAACTACCCGCAACTACCGGAGGCGCCGGCATAACCGGCGCTTTCCGGAGTTTACTGCAGCACCTGGCTCAAATGGAGCCGGGGCGGTCCCGAGACACTTCCGGAAAATTAAGCACATCCGGGTTATCTCCATTGTCGAGATAGTCTATGATGGACTCAATTCTACCCCTCCGAGGCAAGAACCAGAAGGAACCATGAACAAGACCTCCAGCACCACCGCCCGCGTCCCGTTCTGGCTGCGCTGGCTGGTTCCCGTCTTACTGGTGGTGACCTGGCTGGCCATCGCCGGTATCGGCGGGCCTACCTTCGGCCGGCTGGAAGAGGTCTCCTCCAACGACCAGGCGTCATTCTTGCCCGCCGGGGCAGAAGCCACTGCAGCGCAGGAGTGGCAGGCCAAATTCCGGGACTCCAAGGAGATCCCGGCTGTCATTGTGATCGAGAGCGGTTCCGCCTTTACGCCAGCCCAACTCGGCGAAGCTGCCGCGCTCAAAGGCAAGCTGGAGGCTTTGAAAGCCGGCAGTACCGTGATCGGCCCCATCCCCTCGGAGGATTCGAAAGCGGTCCAGTTTGTGGTGCCCATCGACTCCTCCGATGAGGTCAAGGAGGTTGTCAAGGAGCTCCGCGACGAGGTGACGGCCTCCGCGCCGGAGGGAATGCAGACCTACGTGACCGGCCCGGCCGGGCTGACGGCTGACCTGGTCAGCGCCTTCGCCGGCATTGACGGGATTCTGCTGCTGGTGGCCCTTGGTGCGGTGTTCCTGATCCTGCTGGTGGTCTACCGCTCGCTGCTGCTGCCGATCGCCGTGCTGTTCACCTCCGTCTTTGCCCTGTGCGCCGCTATCCTGCTGGTTTTCGGCATGGCGAAGCTCGGCTGGATCCAGCTCAACGGCCAAAGCCAGGGAATCCTCTCGATCCTGGTCATCGGGGCGGCAACCGACTACGCCTTGCTGTATGTGGCGCGGTTCCGCGAGGCCCTGACGCACACCACCAACCGGACAACCGCAGCGATGACCGCCTGGAAGGGCTCCTGGGAGCCCATCCTGGCCTCCGGTGCCACTGTCATCATTGCCCTGCTCTGCCTGCTGTTTTCCGATCTCAACTCCAACAAGGCCCTCGGCCCTGTAGCGGCTGCCGGCATACTGTGCTCCCTTTTTGCGGCTTTGACCCTGTTGCCTGCCATGATGGCGCTGCTGGGCCGCGTCGCCTTCTGGCCGTTCCGCCCCAAGCTCCTCCCCGAAACGGAACGCGAACCTGAACTGGTCACGGGCCTGGAGGGCCAGAAGGGCCTGTGGCACGCCACGGGCTCCCTCGTTGCACGCCGGCCCCGCACGGTCTGGGTGGCTTCAGTGCTCCTGCTCCTGGTGGCCTCGGGCGGCGTCCTCCAGCTCAGGGCCAACGGCGTCCCGCAAACGGACGTTATCCTGACAGCCTCCAACGCCGTCGATGGCCAGGACGCGCTGGCACGGCACTTTGACGCCGGGTCAGGCAGCCCCGCCGTGATCGTCGCGGATGAGGCGAAAGCCCGGGAGGTGCTGGACGCGGTCAAGGCAAGCGACGGCGTCGGGGATGCCTTCCTGCTGGCCGACGGCGGCGCCCCTATCGTCACCGGTGCAGCGTCGGCCCCGGGCGCTCCGGGTGCCCCGGGTAGCCCCGGTGCCCCCGCTAACCCGGGCGCTCCGACCACCCCGGGCGTGCGGGACGGCAAAGTGCTGATCAACGCGACGCTGAACTCCGCCGCGGACTCCAACGAGGCGGAAAACGTTGTCGTGTCCCTCCGGCAGGAGCTGAAGAAGGTCGACGCCGGCGCCCTCGTGGGCGGCGTGACCGCCACGGCGCTGGACACCAACACCACCGCCCAGCGCGACCTGGTGACCATCATTCCGGTGGTCCTTGCCGTGATCCTGGTGATCCTGATGCTGCTGCTGCGCTCCGTGCTGGCTCCGGTCCTGCTGGTCGCCTCGGTGGTCCTCTCCTACGGTGCGGCCATGGGTGTCTCCGCAGTGGTCTTCAACAACTTCTTCGGCTTCCCGGGAGCGGACGCCACGGTGCCACTCTTCGGCTTCGTCTTCCTCGTGGCGCTGGGCGTGGACTACAACATCTTCCTGATGAGCCGGGTCCGGGAGGAATCCCTGAAGCACGGCACCCGGCCCGGCATTCTGCGCGGCCTGGGCGTCACCGGCGGCGTCATCACCTCCGCCGGCGTGGTCCTCGCGGCGACCTTCGCGGCGCTGGGTGTCATTCCAATCATGTTCCTGGTGCAGTTGGCCTTCATCGTGGCCTTCGGCGTGCTGCTGGACACCGTGCTGGTCCGCTCCCTGCTGGTGCCGGCCCTGGCTTACGACATCGGCCCGCGGCTGTGGTGGCCGAGCAAGCTGGGCCGTCCGGAGACTGATGGCCGTGCCCGCGCCCTGCCCGCCGCCGAGGCGCAGCAAGCCGCGGACGCCGGAATCCGCTAAGCAGGACCCCACCCCAAGCCGCAGCCGCTGTCACCGTCCCTGGTCCCCCCACCAGGCCGCGGTGGCGGCGGCTGCTTCCTTGAGCGGCGCCGGCTGCCCGGGCTGCCCCGCAGGCGTGTGACTCCGTCACGGGCGGCGCTTTCCCTGCACGCCGCCGTCGTCATCCCGCGCGGGGAGCGCCCATTTGACGCAAATGGCCTCCATGGGGATCGTCATTGCGGCCATTCGTGGCGAATGGGCGTTGCAGCGCCTCCGCCATCCGGCGTCGGCAGTGAGTGTCCCACCCCCTGTTGCCTCCCAGTGGGGCTGGGTAGACTGCGACTGCGTCCGCACGGGCGCGCCCGATGCTTCCAGGGAGGATCCATCCATGTCTGAAAACAGAGAGTCCGATCGAACGGCAGCCCACGTTGTAGGCGTAGAGGCCGAACCCAAAGAGGCCGCAGCCGAAGTCGCCGAACCCAAAGAGGCCGCAACCGAAGTCGCCGAGGGGCAGTATGTCGCGGGCGACTACGGCTCAGCGGGCGCCACCGGCGAAAATTCTGCTGCCGCAGAGGAAGGCGAATACCCGGAGGGTGACTACGGCGCCGCGGGCGTGGCCGGCGGGACCGCCGTCGGCGATGCTGAAGGCGACTACCCCGAAGGTGACTACGGCAAAGCCGGCACCGTCGGCGAGACCGCGGTGGACGGGACGCCTGCCGCCGTCGAGGAGGGCGAGTACAAGGAAGGCGACTACGGCGCGGCGGGATCTGCCGGTGAAGCGCCCCGCGGGGACCGCTAGGCGGGGACTTCGCGCACAGCGAAACTGCCACATGTGACGGTGCCTCCGCGCGCCATTGCGGGGAAGCTGGCCTGCCGAGACGCCTTCAAGGTTGCCCAAAATCCAAGGTTGAGCGTTCGCGACTCAACTTTGAATTGACTTCGGCTGCTGCCTGGGTAAGGTTGAGTGCAGATCGCTCAATGACTGGGCGAGCACCGATCTCGGCAGGTCCCACCCCGGGCAGCAGTTCGATCACCGGGCCGTAGCCCGGCACCGGAGCCAGCAAGTTTCCAAGAAAAGAAGGAAGCAATACATGTCACGTGCAGTAGGTATTGACCTCGGAACAACCAACTCCGTCGTCTCCGTTCTCGAAGGTGGCGAGCCCACCGTTATTGCCAACGCCGAGGGTGGCCGCACCACGCCGTCGGTTGTTGCCTTCTCCAAGACCGGCGAAGTGCTGGTCGGTGAGATCGCCAAGCGCCAGGCCGTCAACAACATTGACCGCACCATCGCCTCCGTCAAGCGCCACATGGGCACCGACTGGTCCGTCGCTATCGACGACAAGAAATACACCGCGCAGGAAATCTCCGCACGCATTCTGATGAAGCTCAAGAACGACGCCGAGTCCTACCTGGGTGAGAAGGTCACGGATGCCGTGATCACCGTCCCCGCGTACTTCAACGACGCCGAGCGCCAGGCCACCAAGGAAGCCGGCGAAATTGCCGGCCTGAAGGTGCTGCGCATCGTCAACGAGCCCACCGCGGCCGCACTGGCCTACGGCCTGGACAAGGGCAAGGAAGACGAACTCATCCTCGTCTTCGACCTCGGCGGCGGAACCTTCGACGTCTCCCTGCTCGAGGTGGGCAAGGACGAAGACAACTTCTCCACCATCCAGGTCCGCTCCACCGCCGGCGACAACCGCCTCGGCGGCGACGACTGGGACCAGCGCGTCGTCGACTTCCTGCTGAACCAGCTCAAGGTCAAGGGCATCGACCTGTCCAAGGACAAGATCGCCCTGCAGCGCCTGCGTGAAGCAGCTGAGCAGGCCAAGAAGGAACTCTCCTCCTCCACCAGCACCAACGTCTCGCTCCAGTACCTCTCCGTCACCCCCGACGGCCCGGTCCACCTGGACGAGCAGCTGACCCGTGCGAAGTTCCAGGAACTCACCAAGGACCTGCTGGAGCGCACAAAGAAGCCGTTCCACGATGTCATCAAGGAAGCCGGCATCAAGCTCTCCGAGATCGACCACATCGTGCTCGTCGGCGGTTCCACCCGGATGCCGGCAGTCTATGACCTGGTCAAGGAGCTCGCCGGCGGCAAGGAGCCGAACAAGGGCGTCAACCCGGACGAGGTGGTCGCCGTCGGCGCCGCCCTGCAGGCCGGTGTCCTGAAGGGCGAGCGCAAGGACGTCCTGCTGATCGACGTCACCCCGCTGTCCCTCGGCATCGAAACCAAGGGCGGCATCATGACGCACCTGATCGAGCGCAACACGGCCATCCCCACCAAGCGGAGCGAGACCTTCACCACGGCGGATGACAACCAGCCCTCCGTGTCGATCCAGGTCTTCCAGGGCGAACGCGAGTTCACCCGCGACAATAAGCCGCTGGGCACCTTCGAGCTGACCGGTATCGCCCCGGCTCCGCGCGGCGTCCCGCAGGTCGAGGTCACCTTCGATATCGACGCCAACGGCATCGTGCATGTCTCCGCGAAGGACAAGGGCACCGGCAAGGAGCAGTCCATGACCATCACGGGCGGTTCCAGCCTCTCCAAGGAAGACATCGACCGCATGGTCAAGGACGCCGAGGAGCACGCAGCAGAGGATAAGGCCCGCCGCGAGGCAGCCGACACCCGTAACACTGCCGAGCAGCTCGCCTACTCCGTGGACAAGCTGATCGCCGACAACTCCGACAAGCTGCCGGACGAGGTCAAGACCGAGGTCCAGGCCGACGTCGACGCCCTCAAGGCCGCACTTGAAGGCACCGATGACGCAGCCGTGAAGACCGCGTTTGAGAAGCTGCAGGCTTCGCAGACCAAGCTCGGCGAGGCCATCTACGCCCAGCCCGGTTCCCCCGACGGTGCCGCCGGCGCCCAGGGTGCACCGGCCGGGGAGCAGGCGGCCGGGGCCGACGAGGACATCGTCGACGCCGAGATTGTTGACGAAGACGAGAAGAAGTAATCATGCCGCATCACGGTAACGAAGAAGAGCACGGTTCTTCCGAGGACCGGCGGGACGCTGAACAGCGGGCAAACGAGCCGCAGAAGCCGATCATCCACGACAACCGCAAGGTTGATCCGGAGACCGGCAAGGCCCGCCACCCGGACCAGGAAAGCCATCCGGACCAGGAAAGTGCCGACTCAGGGGACGCCCTGTCCCAGGTGGAGGACATCCTCAACAGCGCTGAGGTGCCGGCCGCGGAGTCCGTGGCTCAGGGAGTCGACCCGGCCGAGGCGGAGGAGCTCAAGAACGATCTCCGCCGCCTGCAGGCCGAGTACGTCAACTACCGCAAGCGGGTTGAACGCGACCGTGCCGTGGCGGGGGAGATGGCCGTCATCGGCGTCCTGAACTCCCTGCTCCCGGTCCTGGACGACGTCGACGCCGCCCGTCAGCACGGCGACCTCACGGACGGCCCGTTCGCTGCGATCGCGGCCAAGCTGGAGAATGCGGTGAAGACGTACGGCCTCGTGCGCATCGATGAGACCGGCGTGGAGTTCGATCCCACGATCCATGAGGCTCTCATCCAGCAGCCCGGCGCGGACGTCGAGATCGACACCGTCAGCCAGGTTTTGCGATCGGGCTACAAGTCCGGTGACCGCGTGCTCCGCGCAGCACAGGTCATTGTGGCCGTCCCGGCCTAGCATTACCTCATCGAAGTGACAGTTCGCGCCCATGTTTCGAACAAACATGGGCGTGAACTGTCACCTCGGCACACAGATTTGAAAGGAAACGCCATTGGCTAGCCAGGACTGGGTGGACAAGGACTTTTACAAGATCCTTGGCATCGCCAAAGACGCTTCCGGAGCCGACATCAAAAAGGCTTACCGGAAGCTCGCGCGGCAGCACCACCCGGACACCAACGCGGGGGATGCCGCTTCGGAGCGGAAATTCAAGGACATCTCCGAGGCCTATTCCGTGCTTTCCGATGCCGATGAGCGCCAGCAGTACGACGCCGTCCGGGCCATGGGCGGCGGCGCCCGCTTCGCGCCCGGCGGAAGCGGCGGCGCGGGTGGCGGCGCCGGCTTCGAAGACCTCTTCGGCGGCCTCTTCACCGGCAACGCGGGCCGCCAACCCGGCGGGTTCAGCACCTCCGGCGGGATTCCGCCCGAGTTCGCCGATTTGTTCGGCGGCGCCGGGGCCGGCGGTGGATTCGGCGGCGGCCAGTCGTTCCAGCGCGCTCCGCAAAAGGGTGCGGACCGCACCGCGTCCACCAGCATCTCCTTCGCAGGCTCCATCCGCGGAACCACCATCGGCCTGCGTGAACCGGACGGCGAAGTCATCGATGTGCGCGTCCCGGCCGGCATCAAGGACGGCCAGAAGGTCCGTGTCCGCGGCAAAGGCCAGTTCGGCCCGGCAGGCAACGGGGACCTTATGGTGACGGTCTCGGTGAAGCCGCACGATTTCTACGTCCGCGACGGCGACAACCTGCGCATCCACGTTCCGGTCACCTTCCCGGAGGCCGCCCTGGGAGCCGATATCGAGGTCCCGACCATCGACGGCGACAAGGTCAGGGTCCGTGTTCCGGCCGGCACACCGTCGGGCCGCACGCTCCGGGTCAAGGGCCGCGGCATCAAGCACGCCAAGGCCACCGGCGACCTCCTGGTGACCATCGACGTCGCCGTCCCGCGGAAGCTGGGCAAGGAAGCTGAGGAAGCCGTCAAAGCCTTCGCGGCCGCCACCGCCGGCGAGGACGTCCGCGCCGAACTGGCAGCCAGGGCGCGGCTCTAGGAACGGGCTAGCGCCATGGGCATCGAATTCGACTTCGACCAGCCGATCTTTGTCATCTCCGTCGCCGCGCAACTGGCGGATATGCACCCCCAGACGCTGCGGCAGTACGACCGGCTCGGCATTGTCTCGCCCAGCCGTGCGCCGGGAAAGTCCCGACGGTATTCGCAGCGGGATGTAAATATGCTACGCGAGGTGCAGCGGCTCTCCCATGAGGGCGTCTCGCTCGAAGGTATCAAGCGGATCCTCCAGCTCGAAAACCAGGTGACGGCCTTGCAGGGCCGGGTCATTGAACTGACCGAGGAACTGCAGCGCCGGCCGCGGGCCGTGGACGCCCGTATTTTTGCGGCTGGAACGGCGGGCGACGTCGTCAGCCTGGCCCGTGGAAAGCGCCCCCGGGCCCGCTCCCAGGCCCTTGTGGTGTGGAGGCCGCGCGGGACGGGCTTTGAACTCCCGCAGGGCTGACCGTTCCCTTCGACCTTTCCCCGGGCCCGGTCCCCTTGGTGGCTGCCCGCGGTCGCGGTCTGCCCCGGTCCCGCCGCCATTATGGGGCCTCCACCGTGTTCGCGACGCTGGCCTAGCCCTCCATCCTGATCATGGCGGCGACCTCAGACCTGCAACGCGGGGTCACTTCGAGCCCATCCGGAGGGGCTTTACCGGCGCTAAGTGACCCCGCGTTGATGTTCTCTGCCGTGGCGAACGGATTCTGTCGACCGGGAACTGTCGACCGGCGACCCATGGTTGCGGCAGTTCTCAAGGCACTTGTAACCCGCGTCATACCTGCCGTAGAATTTCGGATTACGGTAGTTTTCAATTATCGAACACGTCGTTCTATTATCGAACACAACTACGGCAACAGGCCGCCACACAGCGAAGTGAGGAAAGCCCGTGCAGTTCCACCACTACGGTTACGTATCCGGTGACCCGCGAGTCCAGCCGGCCGCCGGCGTCGGCATCGATCGGTCCGCGCAACTTCCTGACGAGGTCGACGTGCTCGTCGTGGGCACCGGGCCCGCAGGCATGCTCACGGCCGCACAGCTGTCCCAGTTCCCGGGCGTCACGACGCGGATCGTGGAGCGCCGCAGCGGTAGGCTCGCCATCGGCCAGGCCGACGGCATCCAGGCCCGGAGTGTCGAGACTTTCCAGGCTTTCGGCTTCGCCGAGAGGATCATCGCCGAGGCTTACCGCATCACCGAAATGGCCTTCTGGAAGCCGGACCCCGCGGACCCTTCCCGCATCGTCCGTGCCGCCCGGGCTGTCGACGACGCGACCGGCGTCAGCGAATTTCCGCACCTGATCGTCAACCAGGCCCGCGTCCTGGACTATTTCGGCGAGTTCATGGCTAACTCGCCCACCCGCATGTCGCCGGACTACGGCCTGGAGTTCCGCAGCCTTGAGGTCGCCGACGAGGGGGAGTACCCCGTCACCGTCACACTCCTCCACACGGCCGGCCCCGACGAGGGCCGGGAGCGCGTTGTCCATGCTAAGTACGTCGTCGGCGCGGACGGCGCGCGGAGCAAGGTGCGGGAATCGATCGGCTGCACGCTCGCCGGCGACAAGGCCAACCACGCCTGGGGCGTCATGGACGTCCTCGCCGTCACCGATTTCCCGGACATCCGCACGAAGTGCGCCATCCAGTCCGGCGCGGGCGGCAGTATCCTCCTGATTCCCCGCGAGGGCGGCCACCTCTTCCGCATGTACGTCGACCTTGGCGAGGTCCCGCAGGACGACGCCGGCGCCGTGCGCAGCACAACGATTGGGCAGATCATCGCCAAGGCGAACAACATCCTCCACCCCTACACGCTCGACGTGCGCGACGTTGCCTGGCACAGCGTGTACGAGGTTGGACACCGCCTCACTGACCGGTTCGACGACGTCCTCCCGGACCAGCGCGGCATCCGCACGCCGCGCGTATTCATCACCGGCGACGCCTGCCACACGCACAGCGCCAAGGCGGGCCAGGGAATGAACGTCTCCATGCAGGACGGCTTCAACCTGGCCTGGAAGCTGGGACACGTGCTTGAGGGCCGCAGCCCGGAGAGCCTCCTGTCAACGTATTCGGCCGAGCGCCAGGTCATCGCGAAGAACCTCATCGACTTCGACAAGGAGTGGTCGACGCTCATGGCGAAGAGGCCCGAGGAGTTCGAAAGTCCCTCCGAACTCGAGGACTTCTACGTGAGTACCGCCGAGTTCCCCGCCGGCTTCATGACCCAATACGCCCCGTCCATGCTCATCGCTGCGCCTGTCCACCAGGAGCTGGCCGCCGGCTTCATCATCGGCAAGCGGTTCAAGTCCGCGCCCGTTGTGCGGGTCTGCGATGCAAACCCGGTGCAGCTAGGCCATCAGGCCGCGGCGGACGGCCGCTGGCGCATCTACGTCTTCGCCGACGGGGCAGCGCCGCAACAACAGGCGGCGGCACCGTCGCCGGCCGCGGACCTGGCTGAGTGGATCGCCAGCTCGCCGGAATCCCCGCTCGCCGCCACCCCCGAACGGGCCGACCGAGACGCGTGGTTCGACATTAAGGTCATCTACCAGCAGGACCATACGAGTATCGACATCGGAGCCGTCCCGGCCGCATTCAAGCCTCAAGTGGGGCCGTTCCGGCTCACCTGTCTCGAGAAGGTCTACGCCATCGATGCGGCGGCGGACATCTTTGAACTGCGCGGCCTCGACCGCGGAGGTGTTGTGGTGGTGGTGCGGCCGGACCAGTACGTGGCTGACGTTCTGCCGCTGACGGCGACGGCAGAGCTCGGCGCGTTCTTCGCGCCCCTCCTGCGGGCAGGCAGCCGTGCCCCCGAATTCCAGGATCACGCGGGCTAGGCGCCGGCGCGGGCATCCTGCCGATGGAGTGGTGACGCTCCCGCCCATACCCCCGTCCAGATCCATTGCTCAGGCCGATTCCGCTGCGGAAAGCGTCCCATGACGCGTAAACGGTACAGCGCTACGGGTATACCCGTAGCGCTGTACCGTTCGCGCGTCGCCAACCCTTATTCGAAGCGAAAAGCTGCTTCGACGCGTCAGGCAGGTTTCCCGCGGCCGGGGCGAACTCCCTCCGGCCTCCCTCGTCGCTAGATGCCCCCGACAGGCCTAGCCGTTGATGACCTGCGGCACGCCGAGGGCTTTAAGTCCCTCGACGCCGAATTCCAGGCCATAGCCGGATTGCTTGGCACCGCCGAAGGGGACCCGTGGGTCCACGGCGCCGTGCTTGTTAATCCACACGGTGCCGGCCTGGATCCGGGCCGCGACCTTGCGGGCCGCGGCCTGATCGGAGGACCAGACCGAGGCGCCGAGTCCGACGTCGAGGGCGTTGGCCATGGTAACTGCCTCGTCCACCGTGCTGTAGCGGATGATGGGCAGGGCGGGACCGAACTGTTCCTCGGCCACGAGAGGATTGTCGTTGGCGATGTCGGCAACCAGGGTTGCAGGGTAGAAGTAGCCGGGCCGGTCCGTGTCCGGGTTCCCACCGAGGAGAATCTTGGCCCCGGAGTCGCGGGCGGCCTCAACCAGCCGTGCCACGATGTCGAACTGCTGCCTGTTCTGCAGCGGGCCCAGGACATTGGCTTCGTCGAGACCGTTGCCCATGGGCATGGCGGCGGCGACCGCGGTGAGTTCTTCGCAGACGGCGTCGTAGATGTCGCTATGGACGTAGAGGCGCTTGAGCGCGGCGCAGGTCTGGCCGGTGTTGATGAACGCGCCCCAGAACAGGCCCTCGGCGATCGACTTCGGATCAGCGTCGGGCAGCACGATACCGGCGTCGTTGCCGCCCAGTTCCAGGGTGAGGCGCTTGACAGTGTCCGCGGAGGACTTGATGATCGCTTTGCCGGTGGCGGTGGAGCCGGTGAACATGACCTTGCCGATCGCAGGGTGTCCGGCCAGGGCCTCGCCAACCTCGCGGCCGCCCGCGACCACGGACAGGAGGCCCTCGGGGAGTTCCTGGTTCAGGACATGGACAAGGGCCAGGACACTCAGCGGCGTGAATTCCGAGGGTTTGACTACCACGGCGTTGCCCATCCGCAGGGCGGGGGCGATCTGCCAGACGGTGATCATCATGGGCCAGTTCCAGGGCCCGATCGCCCCGACGACGCCGATGGGCCGGTAGTGCAGCTCGGCGCGGGTCTCGCCGTCGTCCACCACGGTTTCCGGGTCCAGGGGCGTGGCGGCGGCCGCGCGGAGCCAGGCGGCGCAGGCGCCTACCTCAAAGCGGGCGTTTGGCCCGTTGAGCGGCTTGCCCTGTTCGCGGGAGAGGAGGCGGGCTAGCTCCTCAGTGGAGCGTTCGACGGCGTCGGCGGCCTTGAGCAGTGCGGCGCTGCGGGCGTCGTGCCCCAGCGCGGCCCAGGCCGGCTGCGCAGCCGCTGCGGCGGCGATGGCCTGTTCGAGGTCCTGGACGGTGTGGACGGGCGCTTCGCCGACCGCTTGACCGGTGGCGGGGTCGAGGATGGTCCGGATCTGGCCGGTAGCCGGGGTAATCGCAGCCAGAAGGGCGTCGTAGGTTTCCATGGTTGTACTCCACATCGAGTAGTTGAGGCACTGGGCTATTGAAGCACTGCGTACTTGAAGCACTGCGCGCGGCACAGGATGGTCCCAGAGCGGCCGTACTGTCATGTCCGAGTGTCCCCCGGTGCGGGACGCGCAGTCTTGTCTTTGCGCGAACTGAAGTTGACCCATTGCGAAGGATCGCGACGGCCTAGTATGCCGCTGCGCTGAGGAACAACAACCGATCGCTGATCGACAAAAAAGTGACCGGCGTCACCTGCCATGCTGGATTGCACGGTGCAAACCACCTCGATTTCTCAGACAGCTATTTCCCAGGCTCATGACCGTTAAGAAGGATCCGATGAGTATTTCAAATTCCGAGTCCCGGACCGCGGAAGCAAGTTCCCGCACGGAGCACTCCACCGCGCTGCGCGCCGGCAGCGTCGGCGTTATGGGCATCCTCTTCTTTGTTCTGTCCGCCCAGGCGCCGTTGACCGGAATCGTCGGGGCATCACCGCTGGCCGCAGCCCTCGGCAACGGTCCCGGAGCGCCCGGGGCATACCTCGTGGTGGGCATTGTCATTGTGATCTTCGCCGTAGGGTTTGTTGCAATGAGCCGCAAGATCCAGGCCCATGGCGCCTTCTACGCCTACGTGACGGCGGCCTTTGGGCGCAAGACCGGAGCGGGAGCCGCGTGGCTCGCGCTCCTCGCGTACAGCACGGTCCAGGCTGCGATGTATGGGCTGTACGGCGCGGCGTTCTCGGGGCTCCTCGGTTCCGCCGGCATCGTGGTTCCCTGGTGGCTGCTGGCCGTGGTCACCATGGCGGGCGTGCAGGTGCTGGGATCTCTCAACATTCAACTCGGGGCGCGGGTCCTGGCGTTGCTCGTGGGCCTGGAGGTCGCCATCCTGCTCATGTTCGGGTTCACCGTGCTGTTGCGGGGCGGCGGACCGGAAGGAATCAGCCTGGCGGCGTCCTTTTCTCCCGCGGCGATCGCCACCGGTGCCCCGGGCGTCGCCATCATGTTCGCAGTCGCCTCCATGTTTGGCTTCGAATCCACGGCCATCTACTCGGCCGAGGCCAAGGACGCCCAACGCACGGTAGCCCGTGCCACGTACCTTTCGGTGGGGGTCATCTCGGTGTTCTTCTCCTTCATTTCGTGGATGCTGGTCAGCTACTACGGCCCCTCTCACGTCATTGATGCCGCGGGCGCAGCCCTCGAATCGGGAGATTCCACCTCCTTCGTATTGACGCCGATGGTGGAGCTGTTCGGGCCCTGGGCCGGAATAGCCACGGGCGTCCTGCTCGTGTCGTCCCTGCTGGCCGGCATCATCGCCTTCCACAACGGCATCAATCGTTACCTCCATTCGCTGGCCCTGCGCGGGTCCATGCCCGGTGCCGTGGCCCGCACTAACCGGCACCGGGCCCCCGCCGCCGCCGCGCGGATCCAGACACTGATCGCACTCCTGCTCGTGGCGCCGTTTGCCTTGCTGTCCCTTGATCCTGTCCTGACCCTCTTCTCCTGGTTCAGCGGACTGGCCGTGGCGGCGCTCCTGGTCTTGTATATCCTGTGCTCCCTTGCCGTCGTCGCGTATTTCCGGCGCGAAAAGGTGGCCGGCCAGGTCTGGCAGACCAGGGTGGCACCGATATTTGCCACGTTGCTGCTCGGCTGGGTTCTGTTCCTCGTGGTCAGCAACTTCACGGCATTGATCGGCGGCAGTGCCGAAACGGCCGTGGGCCTGCTGATCGCGGTGCCCATATTGTTTGCGGCCGGCGTGCTGGTGGAAGTCGGCGTGGAACGCAGGGCAGAGCGGGCAGGAGTCCCCGTCTAGCAGCGGGCCCTAAGGGTAGAAGGGGGCGGTGCCGGGTAAATCCGGCACCGCCTTTTCTAACATTCCAGCTCGCGGGGTTAACGACGGGCGCTGACAGCACCTGCCGTCACCGCGGGAGCGGGCCGTTCTAGGCGCCGCGCCGCCAGTCGCTGGGGGATTCGCCGAAGGCGTCACGGAAGGAGCGGCTGAAGTGGGCCGCATCCAGGAAACCCCAACGCCCGGCCACGGCTCCGACGGACATGCCGGCCAGGAGCGGATCCCGCAGCTCTCGGCGCGCTCCTTCCAGCCGTTGGGTCCGGATCCAGCTCGCCACGGTGGTCCCGGATTCATGGAAGACGTTGTGCAGGTGCCGCGTGGAGATGAAATGGGCCGCTGCGATGGAAGCGGGCGAGAGCAGCGGATCAGCCAGGTTGGCGTCGATGTACTCGCGGACGGATGCCGCCAGGAGGGCCTGGGGCCTCATCCGGTCCGGGGACATGTCCAGTTCCGAGTGCAGCATCGTGGACACGAGATCGAGGGCGTTCGTGGCAAGGCGGGACCCGCTGGGGCCGCTCAGCGCATTCAGGTTCTGCGCGAGGTGGGCGATGAACGGCCCGACGATCGCGGCGAGGCCTGTGTCAGCGGCCATCCGCACGGCGGAGAGTTGTGCAATGCAGTCCGGCGGCAGGGAAAGTGCATCCCAGGGGAACATCACCACCATGAGCCGGGCGTCCGCCTCGAACGCAAGCGTGTAGGGGCGGCTGGTGTCGTAGATGGAGAGATCGCCCGGGCGCAGCAGAGCCTCGCGGTTGTCCTGGATGAGGAGCCCGGTGCCTTGCAGTTGGAGATTGAGCTTGAAATAGCGCTCGTTGGACTGCGCAATCAGGGCCGGCGTGCGGTGGACCTCATGGCTCGTGGAGGAGACTTCGACGACCGCCATGCGGTCCAGCCGGCGGGCCCGCATGCGGCCGCGGAAGTTCTCGGCATTTCCGCTCGAGGCGGCCAGGGGAACGAAGGACTCCGCGACGAGGTGCCGCCAGTGGTCGAAGGAGGTTGCCGTGCTGGTGCGGACGTCCTGTCCGGCAGGACTGAGTGACAGGCGGGCTGCAACTGCGGTCATAGAAGATCCTGACGCCGTCGTACTTCGGGGATTGTGTCGTGGGACACAGTCCTTTCAGGGTAGCGTCGCAGCCCGTCGATGTCATCTTTTTTCGACAACCGGCGAAAAAAGATTGTCCGCGGGTCCTAGCAGCCGAGCAGGGTCAGGAATCCCTCCAGCTGCTCGTTCAACCCTAGCTCCACCTGGCCTTCCGGGGCGAGCGCCGCCGCGATCTGGGCGCCGAGGAGAAGGTTGAGCAGCTGCCCGGCCAGGGCGGCGTCGTCGACGGCGGTGGTGACGGTGCCGGCGTCCCGCGCCTCGGCAAGATACTGCCGCATGGCCGCAAGCCACTGCTGCATCGATTCCCGATGGATCCGGGCCTTGCCGGGATCGTTGATGGCCTTCTGCCAGAACGGAATGACAATCCGGGCCTCGTTGATCCGCTCCTCATCCAGGGGCAGCACCTCGACGCAAAATGCCCGCAGGGCCTCGAGCCCGGCCTGACCGGCGGTGACCTCCGCGATGCGCTCGTTGGTGCGGTTGAAGACGTGCCCGAATGCGAAGGTCAGCAGGTCATCCTTCGTGGGGAAGTACGGCTTAAGGGCCCCGTTCGCAAAGCCGGCCTCGAGGGCAATTTCCCGCATGGTGGCACTTTCGATCCCGAGCCGGGCGATGATCCGCCACGTGGCGTCGACGAGTTCAAGCCGCCGCTGGTGGTGGTCGACAATCTTTGGCACCGGGCAGCTCCCCAAAATATTTGCGTCGGACTCTTGTGGCACATCTTACGTTTCCGTATTCTCTACAACTATAGAAAATAAAGTTCTGGCCCGCCAGGGTCCCCGAGCAAAGGTCGCCATTATGCCCGCACAAACTGACACCCGCACCCCGTTTAGTCCCTACAGTCCATACGGCCTGGCCACAGACGCCGAAATCACAGCAGTCCAAGGCATCCTGCGCGCCGCGGGCCTGCTGGGCGAGACCAAACGCATCGCGTACCTGGGCCTGGTGGATCCCGCCAGGAACGCGCCGGAGGGACGCGAGGACCGCCGGTTCCGCGTCTTCGTCCACGATGTGTCCGGAGGACGCCCTGCCGACGTGACCGTCTCGGTTTCCACCGGCACAGTGGTTTCCGACGTCGAGCTGGACACGGCCGTGACCGGTGAGCTCCCCGTCCTGGAGGAGGAGTTCGAGGTCGTCGAACAGCTTCTGGCCACGGACGAGCGGTGGCTCAAGGCGCTGGCGGAACGCAACCTGGACGTGAGCAAGGTGCGGGTGGCACCCCTGTCGGCCGGTGTCTTCGAGTACCCGGAGGAAAAGGGCCGCCGGATCCTGCGTGGCCTGGCCTTCGTGCAGGATTTCCCCGAGGACAGCGCCTGGGCGCACCCCGTGGACGGTCTCGTGGCGTACGTCGACGTCGTCAGTAAGGAAGTCACGCAGGTTCTGGATACCGGCGCCGTCCCGGTTCCCGCAGAGCACGGCAACTACACGGATCCTGATCTGACCGGGCCGCTGCGGACCACGCAGAAACCCATCACCATCACCCAGCCGGACGGGCCCAGCTTCACGGTCACGGGCGGGAACCACATTGAATGGGAAAAGTGGAGCGTCGATGTCGGCTTCGATGTCCGCGAAGGGGTGGTGCTGCACAATCTCGGCTTTCAGGACGGCGGCCGTCTGCGGCCCATCATCAACCGCGCCTCCATCGCCGAGATGGTGGTCCCGTACGGGGACCCGTCGCCGATCCGGTCCTGGCAGAACTACTTCGACACCGGCGAATACCTCGTGGGCCAGTACGCCAATTCGCTGGAACTGGGCTGCGACTGCCTCGGCGAGATCACCTACCTCAGCCCCGTGATCAGCGACGCCTTCGGTAACCCCCGGGAGATCCGCAACGGGATCTGCATGCACGAGGAGGACTGGGGAATCCTGGCCAAGCACAGCGACCTCTGGACAGGCATCAACTACACCCGCCGCAACCGTCGCCTGGTGATCTCTTTCTTCACCACCATCGGCAACTACGACTACGGCTTCTACTGGTACCTTTACCTCGACGGCACCATCGAGTTCGAGGCTAAGGCCACCGGCGTCGTCTTCACCTCCGCCTACCCGGAGGGCGGCTCGGCCAACATCTCCCAGCTCGCCCCGGGCCTGGGCGCCCCGTTCCATCAGCACCTGTTCAGCGCGCGCCTGGACATGGCGATCGACGGCCTCACCAACCGGGTCGAGGAAGAAGACGTGGTCCGGCAGGCGATGGGCGAAGGCAACGAACGCGGCAACGCGTTCTCCCGGAAGCGCACGGTCATCGCCCGCGAATCCGAGGGCGCCCGCGAGGCCGATGCCCGCAGCGGCCGGACCTGGGTCATTTCCAACCCGCGGTCACGCAACCGCCTCGGCGAACCCGTGGCCTACAAGCTCCACGCCGAGGGGCACCCCACCCTGCTGGCGGACCCGGAGTCCTCCATCGCCTTGCGCGCCGCCTTTGCCACGAAGGACCTGTGGGTGACCCGGTTCGCCGAAGACGAGATGTACCCCACGGGCGACTTCGTGAACCAGCACGCCGGGGGAGCGGGCCTGCCGCGGTATGTGGCGCAGGACCGGGACCTGGACGGCCAGGACATCGTGCTGTGGCACACCTTTGGCCTGACCCACTTCCCGCGGCCCGAGGACTGGCCCATCATGCCGGTGGATACAGCCGGCTTCAAGCTACGGCCGGAGGGCTTCTTTGACCGCAGCCCCGTGCTGGATGTGCCCGCGAGTGCACAGCCGGCCGGCGGCCACTGCCATAGCTGATCCGGCGCCGTGAGTGTCGCAGCCAGTGTGGGCCGCCGGGCCGGCATGGTCCCGCATTCCCGGATCTGCGCCGCCGTGACGGCGGCGTCGAGCCTCGCGCACCTGTGGCTTGTCGCCGTCAACCAGCACGGGACGTGGCTGAACCTGCTCATGCTGGCCATGGTTGCGGTTTGTCTGCCGTGCGCCGTGCATATCTGGCGCCACGGACGGGCCAGCGCCCTTCGCCAGGTCATGGCCTCGGCTCTGGCGATGACCGGGGTGCATGCGCTCTTACTCCTCGGCGCCGGGGCTTCGGGCCATGTCCATCAGGGTGCCGATCCCGCAGCAGCCGGAGCGGCGCCCTCAGATGCCGGGGCGCTACTGGCGGTCATCGCGCTGGAAATGACGACGGCGCTGCTCGCCGCGACGCTTCTGGCCCGGCTCCGGACGCAGGCCAACGGCTGAAACAGGCCAGTCAGTGACTCAGTCGTTGAAGAGCCCGGCCAGGTCCTCTGCCGTGAGCGCGCCGCCGGACAGGGCATCGCCTTCCATAACGTCGGCGAACAGCTTTGACTTCCGGGCCTTGAGCGCCATGACCTTCTCCTCAATGGTGTCCTTGGCGACCAGCCGGTAGACCATCACATTCCGAGCCTGGCCGATCCGGTGCGTCCGGTCCACGGCCTGAGCCTCCGAGGCCGGGTTCCACCACGGGTCCAGCAGGAACACATAGTCCGCTTCCGTGAGGTTCAGGCCGAAGCCGCCGGCCTTGAGACTGATCAGGAACACCGGCGCCGCGCCGTTCTTGAACTCGTTGACGACGTCGGTGCGGTTGCGGGTGCTGCCGTCGAGGTAGCAGAACTCAATGTTTTCCTCGACGAGCCGTTCCCGGACCTTGCCCAGGAAACCGGTGAACTGGCTGAAGATCAGCGCCCGGTGCCCTTCCGCGACGAGGTCTTCCAGCTGCTCGAACAGCACATCAAGCTTGCTGGAACGCACCCCGGACAGCGACGGGTCGATCAGCGAGGGGTCCAGGCTGAGCTGCCGCAGCAGCGTCAGCGACTGGAAGATCGTGAACCGGTTCTTGTTGACGTCGTCGATCAGGCCCAGGATCTTCTGTCGCTCCCGCTGCAGATGCGTCTGGTAGACCTTCTGGTGCCGCGGATTCAGGACCACCTCCAGGATCTGCTCCTGCTTCGGCGGCAGATCGTGGATGACCTGCTCCTTGGTCCGGCGCAGCATGAGCGGACGGACCCGGCGCCGCAGCTTGTCCAGCTGCGTCTTGTCCCCGTTCTTCTCCACCGGCTTCTGGTAGTACTCGGCGAACCGCTTGGGGCTGGAGAACAGTCCGGGCGCCACGATCGAGGTGAGCGCCCAGAACTCCATCAGGTTGTTCTCCAGCGGGGTGCCGGTGACGGCCAGTTTGAAGGCCGCAGGAAGCTTGCGCGCGCACTGGTAGGCCTTGGACTGGTGGTTTTTGACGAACTGGGCCTCGTCCAGGACCAGGCCGGCCCATTCCTTCGCGGCGTAGGCGTCGTAGTCGATCCGGAACAGGGCGTAGGACGTGATGATGATGTCAGCGCCCGCCATTGCTTCGGCCGGATTCGAGCCACTCTTGGCGAAGGTCTCGCCGATGGCGCAGACAGTCAGCCCGGGGGCGAACCGTGCCGTTTCTGCCTCCCAGTTGCCAACGACACTGGTGGGTGCCACCACCAGGAAAGGCGCCGCGCCTGGGGCTGCCCCGGCCCCGGCCCCGGCCCCGTCGGCAGCATAAGTGGCGGCAGCGTCGCCGTCGGGAGCCGCTGCCGGCTTTCCTGCCGCTTCCTTGGCGGCGCAGATCAGCGCCAGCGCCTGGACGGTCTTGCCCAGACCCATGTCATCGGCCAGGACCCCGCCGAGACCGTGACGGTAGAGGAAACTGAGCCAGTTGAAGCCTTCAAGCTGGTACGGGCGCAGATCGGCGTTGAGCGTCGAGGGCAGCGGCAGCCCCTTCACTCCGCCCTCCAGCAGCCCACCGACGGCCTCGCGCCAGGCTGCGGCCTGCTCGTCCACAATGCCGAGCTGCGCAAGCTCGTCCCAGAGACCGGCCTGGAATCGGCTGATCTGCAGCGGGGCGTCCTTGTTGTCCTGCAGCGAGCGGGCTTCATCAATCAGGGCCCGCAGCTGGTGCAGCTCGGGCAGGTCGAGGGAGAAATAGGCACCGCTGGGCAGCAGCATCCGGGTCTGCCCGGCCGCGAGGGCGGAGAACAATGCCGCGAACGAGACAGGCTGGCCTTCGAGGGTGATCACGATGCCAAGATCGAACCAGTCGCGGCTGTCCGTCGCCTTCGTCGAAATCGCTACCACGGGTGCCTCGTCGGCCTCCCGGTAGTCGGCGATCTCGCCGGCGGTGTCCACGGCGACCCCGGCGATCTCCCGGAGCGCAGGGAGCAGCTCCTCGGTGAAGGCCAGGGTGTCCAGGCCGCTGAGTTCAGCCGAGGCCGCCAGCCGCGGCGTTCCCCAGCCGCCGGTGGCCGACTCGCCCAGGGCCGGCACAACGTCCCACGGCTGCCCGAGGGCTTCCAGGACGTGCGCCTCCGCCGGGTCGTCCCGGTAGCCATGGTCACCCGGATGGCGCCAGAGGGGCTGGGCCGTGACCAGCGTTCCGGTCTTGTAGTGCCATTCCCAGTGCAGCCGGACCCGGTGATCCGCGCCGTAGTTGGCGAGCAGGGACAGGGTGGGGACAGCCAGCTGGGGCAGCTCCACTGACTCGTCGGAGGCCGTGACCCGGGCGGACTGCTTGAGCTTGGGGTAGAAGCCGGTCAGGAAGCGGCTCTCGTCCCGGGCCGGGATATGCAGCGTGGTCCCGGCGGTGACGAAGGTCAGCAGTTCCTCACTCAGCCCGTTTTCCAGCGGAGCGAGCGTGATGATGGAGTCCGACGGCGCGGCGCCGGGCAGCGCGTCCGCCCCGGAGGTCAGGAAGATCCCATGGGCGGGGCGGCCGATGGTTCCCACAGACGCCGGATCGACGACGACCCCCTCCACTGTGATGGTCGGGGCGAGCGACAGGCCGCTGTTTCTGTCCGCGGCCGCGGCCGCGGCCGCCAGAGCCGTCGAACCGGTGTTTTCAACGGGGACGCCTTCCCCAGGAACGCCGTCCCCGGGAAACGGTGCGGCGCCGAAGCGGGCCAGATTGAGCCCGACAGCGGCGGGCTCCTCCACGATCCTCACCGGCGCCGCACCGCGGCTGTGGACCAGCTCGACGCCGATCTTCTGCGCATGGGCCAGCAGGCTCCAGAGGTTCTTCCCGGCATAGGTATTCAGTCCCAGCCACGGCGCGTTTCCGGTGTGCTGGCGGTTCGCCAGGACCGTGTGCGAGGCGAGGAACTCCTGCATCCACTCAACGTGTGCCTCGTTGCACTCACGCCGGTAGTTCAGGTAGCTCAGGGTGTTCCAGGAAACGTCACCGCGGATCCATTTGCCTTTGGCGCCCATGATCACGGGCCGGGCCTTGAGCTGGCGAACGCTGCGGAGCGGGTCCCGCCGGCCGGTGTAGGAGAAGTGCGGGGCCGGCTCCTCGACCTCGAGCTGCAGAGCCAGCGGGATGCCGCTGGTGGACTGGGTGATTCCGGGCCGGGCGATCAGCGGGCTGAGGGCCTGCTCCCAGTCGGGAACGTCCGTCGGCTCGGCCCGCCGTGCGAGCCGGGTGGCATCTGCGGGGGCCAGCAACTGGAAGCGGGTGGCGGGGTTATCTTCGGCCGCGAACAGCAGCGCGGCAACATGTTTGCAGTCTTTCCGGACCGGACAGCTGCAGACTCCCACGGTGCAGCTCCAGCCTCCTGCCTTGCGGACCAGCTTGGCGGTGGTCGAATAGGGCACGTCGGAACCGCCGCGAACCTTGCCGAGCAGCAGGCCTGTGGCGGCGTCGAAAGAGATTCCGGAAACGCGGCTCCCCATGGCGTACGCCAGTCCGGCCGCGAGGGAACGGTCATTGATCGCGGGTGTCTGTATTGCCAGTGCCGCACTCTCGTCCGGATGGGATGG
Organism: Pseudarthrobacter sp. HLT1-7; assembly: GCF_059383435.1. Lineage (NCBI taxonomy): Bacteria > Bacillati > Actinomycetota > Actinomycetes > Micrococcales > Micrococcaceae > Pseudarthrobacter > Pseudarthrobacter sp. HLT1-7. The sequence continues at coordinate 107,874 of NZ_JBWZCH010000012.1, forward strand.
CATTGTGCGCACTACTTTCAGCAGTTGGTCATCTGGTCCATCTTAGCGAGCCTGGAAGGGCCCCTCGAACTTCGCCGGCCGAGCCGGTGCCGCCCCGGACGGACAGACCGGACAGACCGGACAGACCGGATGGCAGGAACCCCTAAACTTCGTCCGACGTTCAGCTCCGGCTCAGCCGCGGGCCGGCCGGAGCAACATATCTTGGAGGGGTCCGGAGTGCCACCAGCCTTCAGCAGTGAGGATTTCCCATGAGCAACGGCCTTTCCACCACCGTTTCCAGCGCCACACCCGTCCCGGTCCTGACCAGGGAAGGCGTCGGCGGCAGCGACTCTGATGCGGTCGACGCGAACGTAGACGTGGTCAACGCCATGTACGCGGAACTGCTCGACACGGACGAAATCGCCCCGAACGCATTGCGCGCCTACTACGTGGATTTCTACCTGACCCAGTCGCTGGGCGGCGGGTTCGCCCAGTACGTGTTCACCGCGCCGGAACGCGAGGACATTGATGCCTACATCCGCGAAGGGCTCGAAGCGATGGGAGCGGTGGCGCATCTGGACCTCTTCAACCGCACCGTGGCGGCCTTCGGCGCACTCTCCGAGGAGGAAGCCGATGCCTATCTTGATGGCGATGCCGACGCTGAGGATGACGTCACGGACGGCGGCCGCCCGGACGCCGTGCACTTCCTGGAAGAGCTCGACCGCGAGTTCGAGGCGCTGCTGGAGTCCGAGGACATCATCCGCCTCAACGCGGTCTGGCTCCGGGGCCAGGCGGACCTCCTGGTCCTGGACGACGAGGAACTTGATCGTCACATCGCCGAGCGCGTCTCGCGGATCCCTAACCTGGCGGAACGCCAGGCCGGGGCCGCGGAGGACGAGCTGCTGGATGCCCCGGAGTTCGAGCTGATCATCCGAGAACTCTGTGACGTGGCGGGCCACACATTGGTGAAGATCACCATGGGTGACCCCAACTACCCCCACGACGGAAACCCCGTCCTGGCCTGGCATTTCACCACGGACCAGGGCGAGTACCTCATGGTCGAAGACGACGATGAGGCGTTCATGATCCACCCGGACACCAAGGAAATTGTGGCCGCCGTCGAATTCGCGGAGGACGACGCCTAACCGGTGCCCGTCCGGCGTCGGCTAGGAACCGGCTGCCGTGGTGATCATTTCACCGGAGGGTGCCACGACGTACCAGACGCTGTTGACGCCCTGCCCCAGGACATCCCCGGCGGCCTTGTCCTTGGCGAAGTAGTAGATGGGCATACCGTTGATGGTCACCTGCTTCTTGCCGTCAGGGGTGGCGATGGTGCCCACCTTGCCGGTGACGCCGTCGACCGTTGGTGCGTCCGAGGTGGTGACGACCGGCGGCCAGGCGGTGAGGCAGCCGCCGGTGCAGGCGCTGGTCCCCGAATCCTTGACATCTTTCGTGAAGTAATAGACGCTCATGCCTTTGCCGTCGACCACGATCTGTCCAAGCTTGGACGAAGCCACCTTGAGCGCTGCGGCCGCAGCTGCCGGCGTGGACGCCGGCGCCGAACTGGCCGCGCCGGGGGACGTCGTCGCGGGCGTCGACGTCGTTGAAGTGCCGCTGCCTCCGGCACAGCCGGAAAGTAGTGCGGCGACGGCGAAAGCGGACAGGCCGATGCTGAGGTGCTTCTTCATGTGATGCTCCTTGACTCGTGCCGGCCAACTCAGAGTCCGGCCCTAACCCTTACGACGCCGCCGGGTGAACAATGGTTCAGGGCGGGGCAATGAACTTTTCCGCTGCCCCGTGCGTCGTAGGGGGCAGCAGAGGGCAGAGCGGAACGTCGGAGCAGGGGAGGCAAGGGCATGTCGCTGGACGAAGACGTCGTTGCCTCGATCTACCGCGAACACGGGACCGCGCTCAGGCGATTCGTCCTGGGGGCCTCCCGCGATCCGCAACTGGCCGACGACGTCGTGCAGGAGACTGTGCTGCGCGTCTGGCAACAGGCACCGCAGATCACGGGGAGCCTGCGCAGCTACCTGTTCAGGACAGCCCGCAACATCATGATCGACAATTACCGCAAGGCCCAGCGGCGGCCGCAGGAAGTCGCGGAACGCGACGGGGCCGATCCCGTCGACGGGGCCGAACGGGTGGACGAACTCCTCAACAGGGTCCTGATGGAGGAGGCGCTGCTGCGGCTCAGCGCCGGGCACCGGGACGTTCTGGTCGCGCTCCACTACCGCCGCTACACGGTCCAGGAGGCGTCGGTCCAGTTGAACATTCCCAGCGGAACAGTGAAATCCCGGGCGTTCTACGCCGTGCGGGCGCTCCGGACGATCCTGGACGAGATGGGGGTGCAGCGGTGAACCCGACGGAACTCCACCAGCTGCTCGGGGCCTATCTGCTCGGCGGGCTGGCACCGGCCGAGGCCGCTCACTTCGAGCAGCATCTGGGCTCATGTCCCGACTGCCGGCTGGAGCTCGATGAACTGGCCAGCCTCCCGGCTCTGCTGGACGCGATTCCGGTGCCCGACGCCGTCGCCCTGGGCCCGGCGGCCGCTGCGGCGGGCCGCGAGCCGGCGCCTCCGGGCCCCGAGGCAGTGCCGGTGCCGCGGCGGCTCCTCGATGAGCTGTCCGCCCGGCGCCGGAACGTACGACGCCGGTGGTCGGCGGCCGTGGCGGCCGCGGCGGCCGCCTGCCTCGCCGTCGGGGTCCTGGCCGGACCGGTGCTCAACCAGCCGGCCAAACCGGACGCCAGTTACTCCGTCCAGGCCAGTGACGGTCCACAGTTCACGGTGGGGCTGGTCAAGAAGACATGGGGAACCGAGCTCGCGGTCGACGGCCGTAGCCTGCCGGCGGACGGAACGTTCTCGCTCTGGGTGAAGGACCGCGACGGCGGCGAGGACCGCGCCTGCGCGTGGACGGCGACCCCCAGCGGCAAGGTCAAGATCACCGGGGCCACCCCCGTGCAGCTCACCAGCATCGCCGGCGTCGAGGTGCGGAACGCGCAGCAGCAGACCGTGGCCGTGATCGCCGTACCGGGGGCTTAGCGGGCGCCTCCAGGCTCCGGCCCTCCGGCCCTCCGGACACTGTCCTGCTGCGAATTCGTCGTAAAGGCTCCCGGTATCGGGTGTCAGGACGATGATGCTCCCGAGTGACAAATCCGAGCGCTTCGTAGAACGGGAGAACATCGTCGAGGCGTTGGCAGGTCAGAATCGGGATAGCTGCGCAATGATTGCTGGGGTCAACGATCCTCTTGCGGGTCGCGGAGCATCTGCTCGTGGTCGCGGCCGCCGTAGAAAATACCTACGATTGCCACTGTCTCATTCAGGATGGCCGGGGGTGTCAAATGGATTGTGTATCTAGCTCCTCATCGGCGCCCGACTCACCGTTCTGGAGCCGGCCGAGCTCGGCACCGCATTCACGGACCTCGCAACGGACATCACCCGCATCGCCAACGACACCCCGCCGGCGAAAACGTCACATGACAGATCAAGGCAGGAATCGTTCGTGCGCTGAAGCTGACCCGTGTCACATGGGAACCTTGAGCGGGCGGCCAGAAACCGTTGTCGGTCGCCCGGAAGACGTCGCGTGGAATAGATCAGGATAGCGACGCTGCATAACTATGGATGAGTAACTAAGCATTGGTATGGTTGGGTCATGTCAATGTTTGAGCAGGACGCAGCCTGGCCACCGCTCGACTTTGAAGAGCGGCTCTGGCGCAACGTTCAAGACGTGTATGGCTCACGCACACAGAAGCGTCGGGCCGCCGGACCGTATCTGGCTGCTGTGCCCCCATTCATTTCCGGCCTGGCGATCCACATCGATGGCGAACTGCACGCTCTGACCGAAGAAGCCGCCAGCGAGCTTGCCCGCTTCGACGCCGAAGTCGGACACATTGCAGCACCGTTCGCATCCATTCTCTTGCGCACCGAAAGTGCCTCCAGCTCAGAGATTGAGAATCTAACCAGCGGTGCGCGACAGATCGCCTTGGCGGAGCTCGGTGAGCACGCCTCGAGGAATGCGCAGCTGATCGTGGGCAACGTCAGAGCCATGCAAGCTGCTCTCGCCCTGTCCGAATCCATTGATGGCCACGCCATCCTGGAAATGCACCGCGCGCTGCTCGAGCAGAGCAATCCCGACATCGCCGGCCATTGGCGCGATCAGCAGGTTTGGATCGGCGGAGGGGGCCTCGGGCCCCACACAGCACAGTTCATCCCGCCCCATCACGAGCGCGTCACCGTACTCATGGACGATCTCGTCGCTTTCGCCAATCGCATCGACCTACCTGTTCTTGTTCAGACCGCGATCGCCCATGCCCAATTCGAAACGATTCATCCATTCCCCGATGGCAATGGCAGAGTCGGTCGCGCACTCATCCAGGCGATGTTGCGCGGGGGGCAGCTGACTCGTAATGTCGCCGTTCCGGTCTCCGCGGGTTTGCTCCACGACACTAGCCGTTATTTCGATGCCCTCGGCGCTTACCGGTCGGGGGACATCACCCCGATAGTCCGCTCCATCGCCGAGGCATCGTTCGCGGCGGTGCACAACGGTCGCATCCTCGTCGAGGACCTCGAAACCGTCCGGCTTGAGTGGCGCGACCGCATTACGGCAAGACGAGACTCCGCGGCCCACCGGCTCGTGGATGTCCTCCTTCGCCAGCCAGCTATTGACAGCGCCGCCGCCGCAACTCAACTTGGTATCTCGGCCGTCAACGCCCAGGTCGCTATCAACCGCCTTGTTGATGCCGACATCCTGATCCAAATCTCGACCGGAAGGCGCAACCGGATTTGGCTGGCGAAGGATGTCGTACGAGTTCTTGACGAGTTCGGCGCTCGGGCCAAGAGACGCCGATAGGGGAACCTTGAACGGGCGGCGATTGGCTCTCCAGCATGTGAGGGCCGAGAGCAGCGAGGAAAGGGGTCGCCAGGGGAATGCAACCCTCAACGGGGGAGATTTCCGGAATTACGGAGCAATTTCCTCCGTTCTGGGTCGCAGTAGGTGTCTGATCCCTAAACAAGTGTCAGGTTGCTTCGGCGGACAGTAAAAGGAACAACGGCACACGCCTTCGGCGCTCCAGCTCGCCTTCGTCTCCGCCGAATCTGCCAGGTTCCGGTTCGCACTCGCGAAGGGCTGTCAAAGTAAAGCCTGCACCAGTAAGCGCGCCCACATACTGTTCGATAGTTCCTATGGAACCAGGTCACGGTGTCGCCCATCCACAAGCGCTCCCGGGTTCCACCTACAAAGTAGTCATCGACCGTCCAACTTCCGCGCGACCCCTCCGGAGATGACTGCACGTCCGATGAGGTGATGACGGGGTGAAGGACTGAGAAACAAATCCTCCCGCCGGGGCACAGCGCGGCACGACAGGACCGCAGAACGGGGTCAGATCCTCACGGTACTGCAGTGCCATCCGCGAAACAACGGCCGGCCGACATGTTCTGAAGCCACAGTCCGATGGCACCGACGACGTTGTCGGACTCGGCATCGGCGATGGCGAAGGACAGCCCTCTTCCTTCGGCGGACCGGCCGCGCTGCCGCCAGATCCACTCCAGAGCCTGCTGTGCCGTGGGGAGTGCGGGAAGGCTGCCAATGAGAGGGATGTAAGGATCGTCCCCCAACTCGAAGGCGAGATGCACGTCGTCGTCGGTGAACTCGCGCAAGACCACTGAACCGTAGGTCAGTGGTGTGGTCGGCCAGGACGGTAAATGCTCAGTCATACGTCGATTATCGCCGTGGTCATCGTCCCGTGCTGCTCAAGGTCCACCCGATCATGCCGGACAGAGTGGGTTTTCCACCCTCAGCCCTTTTCCGGTGAGGGATCCCTCAGCGGGAACGACTGACGCAGCCGCAGCCCGACCAGCGGCCGCGTCTGTTTTCTAACATCGTCCCGGCAGGCGCGTTGACTGTGAGGCCCCTGCCGCTTGCTTAGGGAATCAGCCGCTGGTCTCGGAGACTCTGGAAGATTCTCAAGAACATCGCTTCGCTGTCAACATATGTGTGGAAGCCGGCACGCCTCGACTTTGATGTGTCGGCGATGACGTCGTAGTCCCACGCGAAGACGAAGTCGCCAAACTGCCAGGAGGACACATCAGAGTAGGGGGTCTTCGCCAGGGCGTGCTTCTCAACCATTGCATCCCAGAGGTCAGATTTGTCTGCCATCACCTCGCTCAGGCTCATCGGCAAAGGTGGCGCTACATCGAGGTCGAAGAACGCTGCAATTTTCGGCCACATCGAGGACCAGCGGAACATGTCACCGTTTGTGATGTTGAAAGCTTGGTTCCTGCTGCCGGGGTTTGTTGCGGCCCAGACGGTAGCTTCCGCCAGCAGCCCTGAGTCCGTCATCTCGATCAGGCTTGTGTAGGCCCCGGGCTTGCCAGGGAACCGGAACGGGACGCCGAGCTCTTTGCTGATTGAGGCGTACACCGCAATCACCATGGCGAGGTTCATGGGGTTGCCGAGCCCAATGCCGGCCACAACCGAGGGGCGCAGTGCGGACCACGACCACGCGGCGTCAGCCTGCCGGCGCTCAAGGAACTGTTGCTGGTCGACGTTGAACTCCGGTGGCATGTGCGGCGGATCGTCCTCACGGGCCGGCGTCGAGAAGGGCCCCAGATGAGCGCCATAGACCTTGTACCCCTGCATCAGACTGATGTGCTCCAGGTTCGTCGCCACGGGTTCGATTGCGTCGACGATATTCGTGAGCATCGCCAAGTTCGGCGGCACCAGTTCCGCCCAGCTGGCGCGATCCTGATAAGCGGCATAGAAGACATGAGTGACCCCAGTCAGGCTTGCGAGTTTCAAAGCGGTGTCGTCTTTGTCCAGAAGGTCAACGGCGATATGCCGAACCGACCCCTGACTAGCCCCTCCCCGCCGAGAAAGTCCGATGATCGTCCAGCCTCCCACGCGGTCGAGGTGCTCGATCAAGTTTCCGCCGATCACACCCCGTGCTCCGACGACCAATGCAGTTCTCGTTGCCATGCTTCCTCCTTCATCGCAAAAACGTGATTTACCGATCTCATTTGTAGCACAGGATCGTGACATCGCGATATTACGATTCAGAGGCTACGCTGGAGGCATGGGAGAACTCAGTGACGATCAACTGGTGAGCGCGTTCAAAGCGCTCGGCCACCCAACGCGCTTGGCAATTCTGGGCTGGCTCAAGGACGGCAACTCATTTCCGCCGCAGGATCGGCCGGCGGACGAGGTCGGAGTGTGTTTGAAACACATTCAGGCGCGTGCAAACGTGTCACAGTCCACCGCTTCACAGTTCATGGCGACGTTGCAACGCGCAGATCTTGTGATCTGTACTCGCATCGGCCAGTTCTCCCACTACCGACGTAACGAGCAAACCATCGCCAAGCTCGGCAAGGCCATCGGCGCCGACGTTTAGCCGCACCGCTGCCCTGTTCACGACAAGAACACCACAAGATCATTATGCGAACCCTGGGCGACATGTCGCTCTGACGAACGCCCGCAAGGCGAAGCGCTGCCGGAGCTGGATGCGGGGGGTTCGTCACGCGAGGTAGTTGGCCAGAGCCTCGAGCAGGCCCCGTGTGCCTTTCTCGCGGCCCGGCCCATCGGTCCGGAACTGGTCGAAGAAGACGCCGTGCTAGACGTGCGTGAACCGGGTGCCCTCGTCTATGGGCTCGAACTCTAACGACGCCACCGACGTCGACATGTGGACCCCGTCGAGCCACATGTCGTACGTCGTGACGATGCGGACGTGCTCGACGATGTCGGTGTACGTGGCTTCGTACCGCGAGACCGGACCGTTGTGAAACGTCCCCGCGTCGATGTCGTGGCCGCCGACGCGGAAGTCGAATACCCACTCACCGGGCTCAATGGCGTCGCCGGCGCCCCGCCAGCTCAGCTTCTTGTCCTCTTCGGCGAATGCGTTCCAGACGCGTTCGATAGGAGCGGGGTAGTCGCGGGTCAGGGTGAACCCGGCGTGGGCGAGGCGGCGTTCGATTGCCATGGGTGCGTCCTATCGGGTGAAGGTGACGTGGATGGCGCCGCTCTCGGCGACTTCTGTCGTCACCCTGTGGGTGAGATCGAGGCTGGGAAGATCGTCCCACAACCGGGTTCCGCGGCCGAGGTGGATGGGGGCGACCATGAGATGCAGGTCATCAACTAGGCCGACACGCAAGAAATCGCGCGCGATGCCAATCCCTCCGCCGACGCGCACGTCCAGGCCGCCTGCTGCTTCTGTCGCTTCGGCGAGCACCTCCTCGATGGGGGTGCTGCGGAAGTGGAACGTCGTTCCGCCCGCCATCGGGATCGACGGACGCGGTGCGGTGTGTGTGAGTACATAGACCGGGGTGCCGAACGGCGGCTGGTCACCCCACCAGCCCTTCCAGTTCGGATCGTCGGGGAACGAGTGCAGGCCAAACATTGCCGCGCCCATGACCTCGGCGCCGATGCCCTCGAAGAACGCGGCAGCGTAGGTGTCATCGATGCCGGCCGTGCCGGTGCCGGTGGTGTCGCCAAAGACTTGCTCATGGAACGTGCGGGTCGCGGCGTAGGCAGCCGTGAGGCGGCCCCAGTCCTCGCCCATCGGATTTTCGGGCGATCGGCCGGTCGTCGAGGTGTAGCCATCCAGTGAGACGAACAGGTCCATGCGAACGCGGGTCATATCAGGTCTCCTTCGGAGGTGGTGCGGATCAGGTGGATGCCAAGCCGGTCGGCTTGGTGTTCTGCGGGGGTTCGCTGCTCGCCGAGCCACAAGTGCAGGACGTCCAGGGCGCCCGGTCGCAGGCTCACGATGCGGACGCGTCCGTGCTTCTCCGACGTGACGACTCCCGCGTTCTCGAGGACGCTCAGGTGCTGCATGAGCGACGGCAACGTCATCGAGAACGGTGCCGCGAGTTCGGACACGACCGCTGGAGCCTTCGCCAACCGTTCCACGACGGCACGGCGTGTCGGATCCGCGAGAGCGCGGAGCACGGCGTCGAGCTCGTCATGATACTTAGGCATATGCCTAAGTATCAGTGAAGGCAGGGGATTCGTCAATCGGCCCACGCGAGGAATGTGTCTCGGGTTTGACGCGTGTCCTGAATTGATCCGTTAACGCATTTCTGGATTCCGTTCTCGATCGCGAAACTGGCGTCGCTAATGAATTTCCCTGGATTGGCGCCTGAAAAACGGGCCTTCACAGACGCAGATTCAGTGCCGAGACCAAGATGCAACCAGAGAAGTGTGCTGTGTCACAGGGGAACCCTTACCGGGACAGGTGCTGCTTGACCTTGTTTTGCGGTGGCAGGCCAATATCCGCACTATCGGGACTGTTAACTCCGTTTGGCGGCGAGGCAGCGTGGCGGTCGGACCCCCATAGAACCAAGGAAATGGGACCCCCGAATGGCAGGCAGGGGGCACGTAGCCTGCGAGGGCGTCCTACGACACCTCGCAATCACCGCTCAATTGCCCGGCTGGAAGACGAGTTGCTCAAAACTGCCAGCGCCGCGGTCAGATCGGTGGAAGACCAAATGCGTGAGGGTCTCGACGCCTCCGAACAGGCGCAACTAAGGCGCTTGCTGGCCTCATGCATCGCGGCCCTGTCCGAAACTCGAATACCCGGGCAACATTAGCCATGCAGTGACTTCGAAGCTGGACCTCCGCGCCTACGAGTGACTGGCGGGCGGGTCAGCTTGCGGGGCGGGTCAGGATCTGGCCACCGCGCAGGACCGTGACCAGCCCGAAGTCAGCGTCCACCGCAACGATGTCGGCGCGCATGCCCGCCCGCAGGCTTCCGGTCTCGCCGTCCAGGCCCAAAATCCGGGCCGGGACGAGCGTGGCCGCCTTCACGGCGTCGGCGGGACTTACCCCGGCCCCAATGGTCCGGCGGACAACGTCCAGGAGGGTTGCCGTGCCGCCGGCGAGGGCGCCGTTACTCTGCAGGGCAGCTACGCCGCCGCGCACCACAACGGCGGAGGACCCGAGTTCGTAGTCGCCGTCGGGCAGCCCGGTTGCCGCCATGGAATCGGTCACGAGGGCGACGTTGCCGGCTCCGACCACCTCGAAGACCATCCGCACCGTCTCGGGGTCGAGGTGGACGCCGTCGCCGATGAGTTCGACGGCGACGGTGCCGGCTGCGGCCAGGCGCAGACAGGCCGCGACCGGTCCGGGGCTCCGGTGATGCAGGGACGGCATGCCGTTGAAGAGGTGCGTCACCGTGGGCCGGGCGGCCGCACCGAAGGGGCCAGTGGTTCCGAGGCCTGTCCCGCCTGAGCCGGTGTGCGCCGCCAGAAGGTCAGCCGTCTCCGTCAGGGACGCGGCGGTGGTGCGGGCATCGGCGTCGGTGTGGCCCAGCGAGGGGGTGACGCCATGCCTGGCGAGCATCCTGAGCAGCTCGCCGGACCCGGGGAGTTCCGGGGCATAGGTCATGGTCTTGAGGGTTCCGCCGGCCGCCGCCAGCATGTGGCCGAGCAGCGCCGGATCGGGGTCCCGGAGCCACTGGGGATCTTGCGCTCCGCAGCGGGCGTGCGACAGGAAGGGGCCCTCGGCGTGGACGCCGGCGATAAGCCCCTCGGACGCCAGGGCCCGCAGCACACCGAGTGCCCGCAGGAGCTCGTCGGCCGAGGCGGTAACCAGGCTGGCCAGCAGGGTGGTGGTTCCGCTGCGGTGCAGGAAGTCCACGGCGTCCCGGCAGGCCAGGCCGTCCGAGCTGGGGAAGCTGCCGCCGGCCGCGCCGTGGCAGTGGAGGTCGATGAGCCCGGGCAGGATACGGCTGCCCGGCGGGAGGTTCAGTTCCACCGCGCCCCCACCAACCACGTTGCCAGAAGCCGTGCCGCCACCAACCACGTTGCCAAAAGCCGCGGCGTCAAACCCGTTACGGGGCCCGGCGTAAGCGATCCGGCCGTTGGCCACGACCACGACCGAGTCAGCGTAGCTTGCCCCGTCCGTCAGCATCTCACCGCGCAGGACGTACCGCCCGGCGGGGGTCGAACCGAGAATTTCCGGGCTGTTCATGGGTGCCTTTCAGGAGCGAAACGCGGAGGGCAGGCCGATGCCGGCGGCAAGGCGGCGGGGCCCGCCGTCGGGCGTTACATCTTGGCGAGTTTGGCGCGGACTACCATGAAGACGCCGTAGCAGATCAGGCCGACCCCCACGGCAGCTAGCATATACATGCCGAACGGCTGCTCGCGCAGGCCCTTCAGGCCGCCGTCGAGCCCGGTTGATTCCTCGGGACGCACCTGCACGGTGGCGATGATGATCAGCAGTCCGGCCAGCAGCAGTGCGACGCCCTTCGCGGCATAGCCCACCACGCCGAGGACCGTCACCGCGGTCCGCCCGGCGTCCGCGGACGGTAGCCGGAGGTGTTTGGCGAAGGACTGCCGGAAGCCGCGGATGGCGTAGACGATTCCGGTGACGGCGACCGCCGCGCCGATGGCGAGCAGGAGTGCGTAGCCGCCGGGGGCCTTCATCACGGAGACTGTGAGGTCGCTTGTGGAGGTGCTGTCGTCCTTGCCGACACCGCCGGCGAAGGACGCGAGTGTCACCGCGAGTCCGGCGTACACCACAGCCTGCAGGGCGGCCTTGAGCTTCTTCGCCAGCTTCTTCTTGGCGGGGAGATGCTCGAAGTCGAAGATGGCGTCGCTGGTCTGCCACAGGGCCAGCGCCACGCACGCGGCGAAGGCGCTCCAAAGGAGCAGCGGCCCGGCCGGCTGGCTGGCCAACTGCCCGACCGCCCCGCTCACATCCGCCTTGCCCTCACCGCCCAGGGCGAGGCGGATCGCAACTACTCCCACCAGGAAATGCAGGGCGCCGCTCACGGCAAACCCGGTCCGGGCCACCAGCTCGAGTGCGCGCGAGTTCGTGATCTGTTCGGCAGCGTCGGCGGCGTCTTCTAGTTCTCTTTTGATATTCGGCCCTTCAGCTGGCTCAGCTCCTCCGCCGGATGTGACCTCCGGCGCCTTCATCTCCCGTAATCGTGCCACGGTAACGTGCCCGGTGACAGCACCGGATGTGCGGCCGGCTGACACATGGCCCCGGGGCGTTCAGCGGCGCCGGTAGCTGAGATCGAAAACGAGGCGGCCGGCGTCGTGCGCCTTGTTCTCGAAGCTGGTCAGGACGCGGCCGGCGAACCTTGGCGCCCAGCCGCCGGTCTCGTCGGTGCCTTCGTTGGGGCCGGTGTGCCCGGTGCTCACCGGTGCGCGGCCTTCCTTGACCGGGGCCCCGCCCACCAGGGATTCGACGCCGGATTCCCACACCCGGGTGAGGGGGCTTTCGGCGCCGCTGCGCTGGCCGTCGTGCAGGTTCTCGAAGTCGGGCGAGCCGGCCAGGACCTCGCGGACGTGGACGGCGTAATTGGACCAGTCCGTGGCGATGCGCCAGATGCCGCCCGGTTTGAGGGCGCGGGAGGCAAGCTCGGCGAAGTCCGGCTGGATGAGGCGGCGTTTGTGGTGGCGGGACTTGTGCCACGGGTCCGGGAAGAAGACCCACAGTTCCGCCACGGAACCGGCGGGCAGCATGGTGGCGAGCACCTCGGGGGCATTCGCCTCCACAACGCGGACGTTTCCCAGACCGCGGCTTTTGATTTTGATCAGGGTGTTGGCGAGCCCCGGGGTGTAGACCTCCACCGCCAGGAAATCCGTGTCCGGGTTCTCCTCGGCCGCATGGCACACGGCGTCGCCGAGTCCCGAGCCGATCTCGACGATCAGCGGGGCCCTGCGGCCGAACTCGGCCTCGGCGTCGAAGACATAGTCCGGATGCACCGAGGTATTGGCGATGTGGCGGGGGACCTCCACGGCCCAGCGGTCCGAGTGCTCCTCCCAGGCGGCCTGGCGCCGGCCCTGCAGGCGGGTTCCGCGGCGCACAAAGCTCACCGGCCGGCCGCCGTAGGTGCCGAAGGAGGCCTGGCTGCCGGGCGTCACCGGCCGCGGCGGCTGAAGGGGCTGGGGCATCTGCGACGGCTGCGACGGCTGGGGGCATTCTGGGGATTCGCTCATCCCTTCCAGAATAGTGGAGTTCCGACGGGCGGGGTGGTCGGCAGGATTGCCCGGCCGGCTGCAGTGGACAAGGCCGGCGGCGCGGAGCCTGCCAGAAGCGGAGCCTGCCAGAATGGGGCGGTGACCGTACCGAACAGCGCCCCCGACTCCACTGCCAGCAGCCCCGCCGCCGGGGAAAGCCGCAGCACGCTCGTCGACGCCGAAATCGACGACGTTCCCGCGGCCGGGCCCACCCGGGTCGGCAGCCGCCGCGCGCTGGCCTATCTGGGCGTCTGCCTGGTCCTGATCGGGCTGAACCTCCGCACCGTCTTCTCCAGCTTCTCCGCGGTCCTCCCCGAAGTGACGGCCGACGCCGGGCTCCCGGGCTGGGCCGTCGTCGTGCTCACCACCGTGCCGGTGACGCTGCTCGGGGTTTTCGCCCCGCTGGCCCCTGTACTGGCCCGCCGCTTCGGCGCGGAACGCGTGCTGCTCGCCGCCATGGCGGTGTTGACCGCCGGTCTGCTGTTGCGGCCTGTGGACGCCGGTGGCGCCGGGCATCTTCCGGCGCTGCTGCTCGGAACGG